>CAJAYZ010000473.1 GCA_903949225.1 uncultured Planctomycetaceae bacterium | reverse complement strand
AGGACGTCCCCCGCCCCGAAGGACGCGTGACATGGATTCCTCGCCCCATCTGCCTCTCGTCCTGGCGATCACCGGTGCCTCCGGTTCCCCTTATGCCGTGCGGCTCCTCGAGGTGCTCCTCGCCGCCGGCCGGGAGGTGCATCTTTCGATCAGCACGGCTGGACAGGCAGTGTTCCTCCAGGAGATCGGGCGGCATCTCGACCTCGAGCGGCCCGATCCTGCCATCCTCCTCGGCGATGCCTTCGCGGGGCTCCCGGCCGGGGCCCTCAATCGGCTCCATGTCTGGCACCACCGCGATCTCATGGCCCCGATCGCCAGCGGATCCTTCCTCACCGCGGCGATGGTGATCTGCCCCTGCAGCGGCGGAACGCTCGCGGCGGTGGCTCATTCGCAGGGGGGCAATCTCATCCACCGCGCGGCCGAGGTCCATCTCAAGGAGCGGCGGAAGTTGGTCGTCGTCCCGCGTGAAACGCCGCTCTCGCTGCCGCAGTTGCGGAACATGGTGGCGATCCACGAGGCGGGGGCGGTCGTCCTTCCGGCGTCACCCGGCTTCTATGCCGGCGCCCGCTCGATCGCCGATCTCGTCGACTTCGTCGTCGCCCGGATCTGCGACCAGATCGGCGTGCAAAACACGCTCGTGCGCCGCTGGGGGAGCGAGTGAGATGGCCGCCACGCTCCGCAGCTATCTGGAGCTCGTCCGCTTCAGCCACACGATCTTCGCCCTCCCCTTCGCCCTCATGGCGGTGATCCTCGCCTTCCAGGCCCCGGCCCCGGCGGCGACGTCTCCGGCCGAGTGGTGGCGGCGTGGGCTCGGCGTGCTCCTCTGCATGGTGACAGCGCGAACGGCGGCGATGGCCTTCAATCGGCTCGTCGACCGCTCGTTCGATGCTGCCAATCCGCGGACGGCGACACGGCATCTGCCGCGCGGCGATCTCGCCGTCGGCGAGGTGTTCGGACTCGTCGCCCTCTCGTGCGGGGCGTTCATCGCCGCCACGCTCCTCTTTCTCCCCAACTGGCTGCCGCTGGTCCTTTCGGTGCCGGTCCTCGCTTGGTTGCTCGGCTACAGCTACGCCAAGCGGTTCACGATGCTCGCTCACGTCTGGCTCGGGGCGGCGCTGGGGATGGCGCCGGTGGCGGCGTGGATCGCGATCCGGGGCGAGGCGTTGCTTGCCAATCCCGTCGATGGCCTCGCGGCGCTGATCCTCGGACTCGCCGTGACGACCTGGGTGGCGGGCTTCGACATCATCTATGCCTGCCAGGATGCCGGGTTCGATGAGAGCCAGGGGCTCCACAGCATTCCGGCTCGGCTCGGCGTGCCCCGAGCCCTGACGCTCGCCGCGGGCCTCCACGTTGTCACGCTCGCCATCCTTGCAACGCTGCCGCTGGTCGTGCCGCAGTTGGGGGCGGTGTATTGGGGGACGCTCGTGGCGATCGCCGCGCTTCTTGTCTGGGAGCATTCGCTCGTCCGCCCCGACGACCTCTCCCGCGTCAACCAGGCCTTCTTCACCGCCAACGCGGCGATCGGACTGTTGCTTTTGGTGGCGATCGCCATCGATTGCTCGGTCTGACGAGCAGGGGATTTCAGTCACCGTGGTCCGGGATACGCCCCCAGGCCTGGTGGGCCGTGAGGCACGCTGCGACGCGCTCCCGAGGTGCGCCGGCCACGAAGCTCTCGAGCGCCTCGATCCCGAGGGCGAACTGTCCGAGGGCCCGGGAACGCTTCGTCGTCAGGCTGCGAGCGCGGAGCGACTCGAGGCTCGTCGGGGCACGGTAGTCGTTGCCATACACGCGGCGGAGCCAGTCTGCTCCACGCACCTTGAGCGCAGGCTGGACGGGCCCCTCGGTCCCCGCGGCGGCGAGCGTGAGCGGCTTAACGACAATCCCTTCGACGCCGGTGGCCGTGAGCGCATGCCACCAGGCAATGGCCGCGGCGACGTCGATCGGGCGGGTGAGATCGACGACCCGGTGCAGCGTCACGCCCAAGGGGCCTCCGTCGGCCTGGAAGGTGGTGAGGCGGCGGAGCGTGTCGAGGTGCCAGGCATGTTCCCGGTCGAAGAACGTTCGCCCCTCGGCGGCGAGGAGATGGAAAAAGACGAGCCGCGGCGGCGTCGAACGATCGGCAGCGCCATCGGTGAGACCGACGAGCTCGCCGTCGAGGCAGAGCCAGTCGCTGTCGAGGGATTTCCACAGGCCGGCCGCCGCCGTGGCCGCGGCGATCGTCGCCACGAGCGCTGCTTCATCGGTCGCGGGGAGGCAGCGGTGACCGGTGCGCGAGTGGATCGCGCCGGCCGTGCCGTCCGCGACACCGAACCGCCTCGCTGCCGTATCGGCATCGCGGCAGACCATCACCATCCCCCGCACCCCGGTCTGCTTCTCTTCGCAGACCACCCGCCGCAGCCCCGCCGCAGCGTAGTGGGCGAAGGCGCCGAGCGGATGCTCGAGGCCGTCGCCGTGGTGCGAAGGATCACACGACGACATTGTCGGCGGAAGATGAATCACCCACGGATCGCGGGCGACAGCGTTCCCGGGGACGACGCTCGACAAGCGGGCCATCTCCGTGGCAGCCAAGCGGCGGAGCGTGGCGATCGCGTCGGCTGCCGGCGGAAGACGTGGTGCGGGGCTGGCGACAGGACGGGCTCGGAGCCTGCGCGGCGGCAGCGGCCCCCGTGCCGACCGCCCCCAGGCCCCACCGGCCGACACCGACACGAGCTCCCGCTCCGGCCAGCGGAGGGCGGTGAGCCGGTCGCCGAACACACAGCCGGTGTCGATGCAGATCGTGTTGTTGAACCATTCCACCTCGGCGACCGGCGTGTGCCCCTGGACGACCGCCGCGGCGCCGCCATAGCCGCTCGCCCAGTCGTCGCGGACAGGCATCGCCCGGTCGTCGAAATCGCCGGTGTAGGCGCCGTGGATTGCCGCGTCGCGGGCGGCACTCGAGTCGCTGCCATGATGGCGCTCCTCGAGCCCGGCGTGGGCGACGACGAGCCGGCCGTCATCGAGGACGAGATGCCCCGGGAGCCCGGCGAGGAACTCCGCCACCTCGTCCCGGACCGCGGCCGACTCGGCTGCGAGTTGCTCGAGCGACGCTTCGAGCCCATGCCCCGGCTCCACCGGCTCTCCCCGCAGGGCCTCGGCGAGGCGGATATCGTGGTTGCCGGCGACACCCAGGGCCCTCCCCGCCTCGACCAGCCGCTTGACCCGCAGTACCACTGCCGGCGCGGCGGGGCCCCGGTCGACAAGATCCCCCACGAACACGAGCCTCCGCCCCTGCGGATGCGGCCGGGCCGGATCGATCGGGTGGCCCAAACGCTCCATCAGGGCGACCAGTTCGGCGTCGCAGCCATGGACGTCGCCGATGATGTCGAATGCGGCCGGCATGGCGGGGGGCGCCTCGGAGGGGCCGTCACCATACCCCGGCAGGCTCCCGGCTGCCGAGCCTCGACCGGCGGGGGGGGAGGCCTGGCCCCCCCAAACCGACTTTTCAGCCCCGTTATCAGCCTCGGGAAAGTGCGTGTTGCCGAACCGGGCCGAATGCGGTTAGCTGACAAGCGTCGGGGATCAGCCCCGGCCTTCGTCCGTGCCTTTCCGGAGATTCCTCCCATGATCCGTGCCGCCGTCCCCTCCCTCGATCGGGTGCGCGAGAAGGTCGAGGCGGGGCAACGCCTCGATGCCGCCGAGGCGGAGATGCTGTGGGATGAGCGGATCGATCTCCACGAGCTCGGTGAGCTTGCCAACCTCGTCCGCGAGCGGAAGAACGGCAACGCCGGCTACTACAACATCAATACCCACCTCAATCCCACGAACGTCTGCGTCTACCGCTGCACGTTTTGCGCTTTCCGGGCCGATCTCCGCGACGCCCGCGGCTACGTGATGGAGGCGGAGCAGATCCTCGCCCGCGGGAAGGAAGCGGTCGACGCTGGCAGCACCGAGATGCACATCGTCGGCGGGCTCCACCATCAGAAGGACTACGACTGGTATCTGAACATCGTCCGCCTCCTCCACGACCACTATCCCGCCCTCCATCTCAAGGCCTGGACGCCGGTGGAGATCAACTGGTTTCAGCACCTCACGAAGCGGTCCCTCCGCGACATCCTCGTCGAGCTCAAGGACGCTGGCCTCGGCAGCCTCCCCGGCGGCGGGGCCGAAATCTTCCACCCCGAAGTCCGCGACAAGATCTGCGAGCACAAGGCCGACACACGCGAGTGGTTTGCCGTCCACCGCATGGCCCATGAGCTGGGCTTGAGGAGCAACGCCACGATGCTCTACGGCCACATCGAGAACGCCTTCCACCGCACCGACCATCTCCTCCGTCTCCGCCAACTCCAGGACGAGACCGGTGGCTTCCAAACCTTCATCCCCCTCGCCTTCCATCCGGAAAACACCCGTCTCTCCCACCTCCCCAAGCCGTCAGCGACGATGAGCCTGCGAACCATGGCCGTGTCGCGGCTCGTCCTCGACAACTTCGACCACATCAAGGCCTACTGGATCATGCTCGGGATCGGCACGGCGCAGGCCTCGCTCGCCTACGGCGCCGACGACCTCGACGGCACGGTCCGCCACGAGCTGATCTATCACGACGCCGGGGCGACGACGCCGGAGATCCTTTCGGTGGAGCAAATCCAGCGGCTCATCCGCGAGGCGGGCCGCACGCCGATCGAGCGTGACACCCTCTACCATGCGGTCGAGCGCGATGCGGCCGGCTGGAAGACCGGTGCGAAACTCGCCGCCGGCAGTCAGGCGTAGTTGACGGCCGCGGCGATGTTCTCGGCGAAGCTCCGGGCGGAGTCGACGGCGAGGTCATTGGCGCAGAAGCCATTGACGACGACGGCGGCCCCGCCTTCGCAGTCCATCGCCACGACGGTCACCATCACGCCGGCCTGCGTCTGCGTGCCGCCGAGGGTGACCTTTCCAGGGGCGACCGGATCGAAGACGGTGAACCCGGCGTTGACCATCGCCTGCTGCGCCACCTGGAGGGCGAGGAGCGGGGCGATCGGCTTCTTGAATCCGTAGGCGAAGTAGTACATCTGCGGCTCCTCACTTGGGGGCAATTCTGGCCGCGGAGTATAGCCGCCGGCCGACGGAGCGGCGCCTCGATGAGCCTCGCTATACTCTCCAGGGAATCGCGAGGGCAACAGAAACGATTTCGAATCACCTGCGACCTTCCTCCAGAGAGGCCCGCATGACAACCCTCCAGGAAATCATTGCCGCGGCCAAGACTTTGAGCGCTGCCGACCGGCTGCGACTTGTCGATGCGGTGTGGGACGACGCTTCGCCGGAGAGTTGGCCGAGGCCGAGCCAGGCGTGGATCGAGGAAGTTCAGCAGCGCTCGGCCGACTATGACGCCGGTCGGATGCCCGCCACTTCCTGGCCAGTGGTGAAGGCCAGGGCCCGGCGCGAGGCCGGTCTCGATGACTGATATGGTCGTCCTCGAGGCTGCGGCAGCCGAGTACGCCGCCGCGCTGCGGTGGTACGCCGAGCGAAGCGTCGCCGCTGCCGAGGGATTCGAGACGGCAATCTCTCAGGCGATTGAGGCGATCGCCCTTCAGCCGCTCTGGTATCCGGCGTGTGATGAACGCCATCGGTTCGTCATGGTTCGCGGCTATCCGTATCAGTTGATCTACCGCCTCGACAGCCCTGATTCCCTGGTGGTGGTTGCCGTGGCCCACGGCAGCCGTGAACCGACCTTCTGGCTGGGGCGGTGATCCCCCGCGGAAGCGAAAGGAGCCCAGCCCTTTTTTGGCTTCCTCACCCAATCTGCGCCAGGCCCAGCGTTTCCCCCCAGCGCTTCTGGATGAGCTGGCGGAGGCGGGCCAACTGCGGGTCGGCGAGGAGCGGATCGCGCTCGAACAAGGCAAGCGCGTCGCGGCGGGCTTCGGCGACGACCGACGCGTCGCGGAGAAGATCAGCCAGATACATCGGCGGGGCGCCGCTTTGCCTCGAGCCGACGAGATCGCCGGGGCCGCGCAACAGTAAATCCTGCTCGGCAAGCTCGAAGCCGTCGGTCGTGGCGACGAAGGCATCGATCCGCGGGCAGGCCCCTTCGGCCTCTCCCGTCACGGCGCCGCAGATCCCACGGGTGGCGCCACGGGCGACGCGGCCGCGGAGCT
>CAJAYZ010000472.1 GCA_903949225.1 uncultured Planctomycetaceae bacterium | reverse complement strand
GTGGAGGAGATGGTCGAGAATCCGACGGTTGAGGGTTTTCGCGGCGGCAAGGTCGTCCCGGAGCCGCTGCAGCCCATCTGGCCCCGGGTCGTAGCCCGCCCTGACGGCGAGCCTGCCGAGCTCGCGGCCATCGGCAGGAAGGGCATGCGTCTGGGCGTCGCTGAGGATCTGGAGCCGGTGTTCCAGCTTCCGCAGGAGCCGGTAGTTGCGGTCGAGGATCGTCCGCTCCTGATCGGTCAGCGCCCCCGCCTCGGTGAGGCGGTGCATGGCCTCGATCGTGTTGCCGGTGCGGACGGCCGGCGTATCGCCGCCGCTGAGGAGCTGGAGGAACTGGATCGCATACTCGATGTCACGGATCCCACCCGATCCCAGCTTGACGTCGTATTCGGCCCGCCCTTCGTCGGCCACCTTCCGCTCCATCCGCCGCTTCAGTGCCTTGATCTCGCTGATGTCGGCGGCGGAGAGCCACCGTCGGTAGATCCACGGCGCGAGTGACGAGAGCAGCCGCTCCCCGAGCGCCGTCTCTCCCCCCACACATCGGGCCTTCACCCAGGCCTGCCGCTCCCAGGTGCGCCCCTCCCGATCGAAGTAGCGGAGCGTGGCGTCGAGCGGGAGCACGAGCGGCCCGATGGCGCCGTGCGGTCGGAGCCGGAGATCGACCCGGTGGCCGCTCCCCACCGGGGTCGGCTCGGCGACCAACCGCACCACTTCCCGGACGACGCGCTCGAAAAACTCCTGATTCGTGCAGGGCTTCGGCCCCGCCACCCGCCCCTCGGAGGAGTAAACGAACACCAGATCGACGTCGCTGGAGTAATTCAGCTCCTCCCCGCCGAGCTTCCCGAGGGCGAGCACGGCGATCGTCGCCCGTTCGCCGCCGGGGCCGCGCGGCGTCCCGCGCTCGGCCTCGAAACGGGCAACGGCCAGCCCCAAGCTCGCCTCGATAACGCAATCGGCGACCCGGGAAATCTGTCGAGTCACCGTCTCCAGCGGCTGCTCCCCGACGAGGTCGCCATAGGCAATCCGCAGCATCTCTCGGCGCTTGAAGCGGCGCATGGCGAGCATCGCCCCTTCCGTCTCCCGGTGCCCGGCAAGCGCTCCCTCGAGCGTGGCCCGGAGCGTCTTCATCGACTCCGGCTTCCCTTGGCCAAGGCGGACGTCCTCCCAAGACGCCGGGTCGGCAATGACGACATCGGCCAGATGTGGCCCGGCCGAGAAGATCTGCAGGAGGGTCTCGAGGGCACTTGGGTCGCGTTGGAAGAGGGTCGCTGTGGAGAGCGGGCTGCTGACGGCAGCGAGGAGCCGCCCCAGCGCCGCCAGCACCCGATCGGGATCGGAAACCGCCGGGAGGATGTTGGTGAGCCGGGTGCAGAGGTCATCGAGGAGGTCGAACGTGATCCCCTGCTCGGCGATGCCGCGGAGCAATCGGCCCGCGTCCTCAGGCTGGAGGAGCCCGCAGGCCTGTCCCCAGGCCGTGGCTGCGGCATCGTCGTCGAGGAGTTGACGGGCATCGACCCGCGGCGCGGCAGCCGGCTGCCCGTCTCGCGGCAGTGGTTGTCCGCGGGGGGCGGTCATCTCACCGCTCCGGCCGCGGCGCGATCTGGTGGACGGGCCCCGGGCCATCGCACCCACCGCTGCCGCACGCACCGTCGGTGGCCAGCGGCAATGGAACGGCTTCGGCGAGCCCGTCGGCGACGGTGCCGGAGAGCGACCAAGCGCCGGCGGCATCGATGACGACATCGACGAGCCGCCCCACGAGCCTCATCGGCGCATCGAAGACGACGATCCGGTCGCACGACGTGCGGCCGGTGAGCTGCGCCGAGCCATCGGGGCCGGGATCGACCGCCCGCTTCTCATCGCGCGTCGAGAGCCCTTCAACGAGGACAGTCTGGCGGGTGCCAATGAAGGGGAGGTTGCCGGCGAGGCTGGCTTTGGTCTGGGTGTCGAGGAGGATCCGGTGCCGCTCCTTCTTCACCTCTTCCGGCACGTCGTCGGGCTGACGGTCGAAGGCCTTCGTGCCGGGGCGCGGGCTGTACTTGAAGATGAAGCTGTTCTTGAACTGGAGGCGATCGATGAGGTCGACCGAGGTCTGAAACTCGGCGTCGGTCTCGCCGCAAAAGCCGACGATGAAGTCGCTCGTCACGGCGGCGCGCGGCAGCTCCTCGCTGACTCTCGCGTGCATCTCGAGATACTCGCCAATCGTGTAGCCCCGCTTCATCCGCAAGAGCACCGCATCGCTGCCGTGCTGCGCCGGGACATGGAGATACTGGCAGACTTTGGGGAGATCGCGAACGGCGCCGATCAGCTCGGGCGTCATGTCACGGGGATAATTCGTGACAAACTTGATCCGGTCGAGGCCGTCGATGGAGTCGAGATCGTGGAGGAGATCGGCGAGGCGCGTCGTCTTCCCGCCGTCGTGCCACTTGTAGGAGTTGACCGTCTGGCCGATGAGGGTGATCTCACGGCAGCCCTCGGCGACGAGCTTCGCGGCCTCGGCGAGGATCGCCGCCGGGGGGCGGGCCTGCTCCGGCCCGCGGACGCGTGGCACGACGCAGAACGCACAAAACTTGTCGCACCCGGTCTGCGTCCGGATAAACGCCTGGAATGGCGTCGGCCGCATTGCCGGATCGCGGTCGGGGTCGTAGCTCTCGAAGCTCCTCGTCACGGCGTCGCGGCTGCCGGCGGTGCGATCGAGGCTGACCTCGATCCGGGGCGGGCCGCCGGCGAGGATCTCCTCGACGATCCCTGGCACGCGGTGGAGCTGCCCGGGGCCGACGACGAGGTCGACCCACGGGGCCCGGGTGCGAATCAGCTCCTGATCTTTCTGCGCCATGCAGCCGAGGACGCCGATGATCAAACCGGGGCGGGCCTGCTTCTCCTGCCGCACCCGTCCGAGGGCCGACCAGATCTTGTCTTCGGCATGCTGGCGGACGCTGCAGGTGTTGTAGAAGACGGCATCGGCCTCGGCCGGGCTCGTCGTCAACTGCCAGCCCTGGCGGCGCAGGGCCGCTACGACAAGCTCGCTGTCGAGCACGTTCATCTGGCAGCCGACGGTCTCGATCCAGAGTCGGCGGGAGGGTGTAGATGTCGTCATGAGGAGATTGTAGCTCTCGATTCAAAAAGCAGGGGGAAACCTCCTCCCGTCTCGCTCGAGTCAAACACGATCGAGCGATCGACCAAGCCTCGGCCGAGGCCTCACGGCTGCGGCGGGAGGAGGCCGGAGAGGGTGATCGAGACAGCGCGGCCAGCGTCGTCTGTGAGCGACGCGCTCTCGAGCGGCCCCTCCGGCCCGACGAGCAACTCCCGACGGTAGCCCTCGGTGCTCGGCTCCCGGAAGACGCGGGTTTGCCGCGTGGCCGCATCGATCACCCACGCCTCGGGGATCCCGTGCCGGGCGTAGAGCGGCACCTTCATGCCCAGGTCGTAGGCCAGGCTCGTGTCGGCGACCTCGATCACGACGAGGACATCCTCCGGCCCTGGATGGGCCGACATGTAGCCATCGGCCCGGGGACGGAGGAGGGCGATGTCAGGCTCCGGCTCGCTTGAGTCGTCGAGCCGGATCGGGTTTTGGCACCATACGATGACGCCACTGCCGACGGAGCGGCACAGAAAGGCGGTCAGCCGCGCCACGATCGCGGCATGGAGGGCTCCGATCGGCGACATGTCGATGACCTCTCCGTCGATGAGCTCCACCCGGTCGCCGGCCGCAAAAATGCCTGCCTCCCCCATCCGATGAAAATCGGAGACGGTCAACCGGTGCCGGCGGGGAGCCGTGCGCGGGATCGTGGCCATGGAAGGGGTATCCGGGAAGGACAAGGGCTATCCGGGAAGGACAAGGGCTATCCAGGAATGACAAGCGGCATCCGAAGGGGCTGTTTTCGGCGGCAATGGACTCTCTTCAGAGGGCCACGGATGAGGTTTCAGGGTACGGCTGGCCTCCGGGGGGCGTCAATCAAAGGGGAAGCCCCGTTGCCGCCCTCCCACCGATGGCCCATCCTCACGCTTGGCCCATCCGGGCGCCAGTGCCGAGAAAGCGGCCGCGGAGAAACTCCGCCACCGCCATCGACCGCCGCCCCTCTGGGATAACGCGGCGAATGATCACCGTGCCCCCGTCGCCACAGGTAACCACGATCCCGGCGTC
>CAJAYZ010000471.1 GCA_903949225.1 uncultured Planctomycetaceae bacterium | reverse complement strand
GGCGTCGTGGAGGACTGCGCGCAGATCTTCCCCTAGCTGCCCGTGGAAAAAGTCATCCATGACCGAACCGGCTGCGGGGCAGCCGGCGGAGCCAGTCCACTTGGAAAACCTCCGGTTTTCTCGAGTGCTGCACACTCGCGACCGCCTCGTGCGGTCGGGCCGGCACTTTATCCACAGCCTGCTAACCAGCGGGCGGCCCGGTCACCGGCAGCCTGGTCAGCGGGCGACGAACGCGAGCCAGTAGAAGACCGTCCCGGTGATCGCCGTGAGGACCAGATCGATGGCGGCCAGCCTGGCCATGACCCGGTGACGGGGGGAGTGGGCATTCGGCCCGGGGGGGGACGGGAATCGCTTCACGGCCTCCCACACGACCCACACCCAGAGGACGAGGGTCGAGATGGCAAAGACGAGGTGGATTCCCAAGGCCGAAAGGACGCCCGAGGGCCAGAACGGGCTCGGCGCGGCCCGCAGTTTCCAGTCGGAGATCAGCCGGACGTCGATTTCAAAGACGACGATCGCCGTGGCAAGGGCGGCCGCGATGAAGAACTGGAGCTTCCGGTGAGCAGCGAAGTTGCGTCGCCGGGCGACGAGATAGATGCTCCAGGCCAGGAGCGGAAGGGTCGCGAGCAGCCCGACGAGCACCACGTCCATGCCAAAGCTCGCCCGCGTGCCGAGGAAGCCATCGATCCCGGCGGGAACCGCGACATCGGCAAGCAAGGTTGTTGGGAACAGACCGGCGGCGGTGGTGGGCTCCAAAGCAACCTCGAGCAGGGATGGGCGAATCTGGCTGGGGGCGGGACAGGGCGGGCGTGACCGGCAGGGACGGCGCGGGACGGGGCAGGTCGAACCTGGGCAAGTCCTTCAGTGTAGCGACGAAGCCGATTGCCGGGCGCCCGTGCCGGCCGCTACGATCGCTGCGACTCGAGGCCGAGTGGCGAAATAGGCAGACGCACGGGACTTAAAATCCTGTGGAGAGCAATCTCCGTGCGGGTTCGATTCCCGCCTCGGCCACTGTTGCTTGGTTCCCGGATTCGGGGAGCGGATCTCCCTTGCCCCGGCAGGCCCGCGGGAGGTATCAGCCATGCTCAGTCGGGCGGTGGCGTGCTGGGACTGCCAGCCGGCTTGCGCCTGACGACGCCATCCGCCCTTCGGGAGCCGCCCCCCGTGCCGACGCCATCACACCAGCGACGACTCCCGGCCGGTGCCCTCGTCCCGGGAGGGGCCCGCGTGGGGGGAGGGCGAATCTGGATTCCTTGGCTGTTGGCCCCGCTGTTTGCGCTCGCGCCGATCGCGGGATGTGCGCTCGCCGGCAAGGTGCGGCAGTCGGCCCTCAATTTCCCCGCCGCCGGTCCCGCCGAACCGCTCACAGCGCCGAACGTGACGTTTGCCCAGCCAGAGGCCCCTGCCTCCTCCGGGGTGGACCTGCCGGTCGTGCCGGTCGTGCCGGTCGGGAACTGACCGAGCCGTTGGCAGAGTCGCTTCGGAACGGATCCCCGACCATGTTCCTCGTTCATTCACTCTCTACCGGTGGCATCGGGGGCAAAAGCGGACTAGGTTTCAGCGGGGCGTTCCCTCCACCGTAGCTCCGGTGGACAGGCTCCGGGAGAACCGTGCATGCCGCTGTGGTCCAGAATCGCCGTCTCGGCCCTCTTGCTCGTCTTGGCCGCCGTTGGGATGACGTCGACGTTGCAGGCCTTTGCCGCTAGGCGGGCCATCCTCGAGCAGGCCCGTGCCGGCGCGCATGGAGTGGCGGAGGTGTTGGCCAAGGCGACGGCGTTCGCCGAAGCGGTGCCTCCGGCGGTGGAAGCCGAGATCGGTGAGCAGATGCTCACGCAGGCGAGGCTGCTGGCCCAGCTCGTGGCCGTCGCCGAGGGGGCCGGGGTGCCCCGCGAGGATCTCCTTGGCAGACTCCGCGAGATCGCGGGCCCCGGGCAGACCGAGTTCCTGGCCACCGACGATGGCGGGGTGGCCATCTATGAGACCGACCCGGCCGGCGAGGGCTTCCGGTTCTCCCCGGATGCCTCGACCCAACCCCAGGCCCATGTCTTCCACCGGCTCCTCACCGGCGAGACGCCGAGCGTGATCCAGGAGTCGCGCCGGCGGGAGCTCGACGGACGGGTGTTCAAGTATGTCGGCGTGCCGGGAGTCGATGGCTCCCGGATCATCCAGGTGGGGATGCCGGCGACGTTCCTCGAGCGGCTCGACACGGCCCTCGGCCTCCGCCGCCTCGTGGGAGAGGTGGTCGTCGGTGATGTCCGTGAGGTGCGGATCCTCGACGCCCGCTCGAGTCCCTTGGTGACCCGGATCGTCGATGCGAATGGGAATCCGACGGAGTCGGCGCCGCCCCTCGATCAGGACGACGCCCGGATCGTGCGCGAATCGATCGCCAGCGGGCGACCCGCCGGCCGGGTCGAGGGAGCGATGGTCCGTGTGGCCGCACCGGTGCTCCGGGCCGACGGCGCCACCGGCGGAGCGGTGCTTGTGGGGCTGGCCACTCGGGCCGGTGCTGATCTGTGGCGATGGGAGCTGCTCGCGGGGCTGCTCTCGTCGCTCCTCATCGGCCTCCCGGCGATCCTCGTGGGACGCTGGCTGGCGCGATCGACCACCGACTCCGTGCGGCTATCGACCGCGGTGGCCGAATCGATCACGGCCGGCGATATGAGCGGGACGGTGCCCCCGGGCGGGGATGATGAGGCGGGGCGCCTCCTCGACGGGATGGGGCGAATGTCGGCCGCGCTCCGGGAGACCGTCAGCCGGCTCCAGGCCGCCGGAACGCGGGTCACGGAAGTCGAGAGCGACGTCTCGGTGGCGCTGGCCCGGCAGGAGCGGATCGTGCGGGGATTCAGCGGGTCGGTCGCCGATGTTTCCGGGGCCGCGTCGCAGATTTCATCGAACGCCGAGCAGTTGCTCGATGCCACGGGGACGGTCACCCTCGCGGCCCGCGAGGCCGCGAGAGTGGCCGACGACGGGCGCCATGGCCTGGAGCGGATGTCGGAATCGATGCGCCAGCTCGACGAAGTCATGAACGCCTTCACGAGGAAGCTTGCGACGATCCGCCAGCGGGCCGGCGGGATCAACGCCGTGGTGACCACGATCGCGAAGGTGGCCGACCAGACGAATCTCCTCTCGGTCAACGCCACCATCGAAGCGGAGAAGGCGGGGGAGGCCGGCCGCGGCTTCCGGATCGTGGCCCAGGAAATCCGCCGCCTCGCTGATCAGACGGCGCTGGCCACGAAGGACATCGAGCGGATGGTGCGCGACATGCAGTCGGCGGTCTCCAGCGGCACGATGGAAATGGACCGCTTCCGCAACGAGGTCAGCACGCGGATCCAGCAGGTTACCGAGGTGAGCCGGCAACTGGCGGGTATCGTGGCGCCGGTGCAGTCGGTGACCCATGCCCTCGATCAGGTTCACGACGGCATGGAAAACCAGAACTCGGGGGCCCGGCAGGTCCGTGACTCCCTCGATCGCCTCCGCACCGGCGCGGGGCAATCCGCCTCAGCCATCGAGGCCTTCGTGACCGGAATGAATCAACTCCGCGCTTCGGTCACCGACCTCAACGACGAACTGATGAAGCTCCGCATCGACCCCGAGCATTCCAAGGACTGACGGCCCGACGCATCGGGCGGCGGGCACTTTACCCACAGCCTGCTAGCGGCGGGGGGCGGTCTCGCCGAAGCGCGACGCCTGACGGGCGGCAAGGAAACGCCTCAGTCCATGGACGATCCGCGCCGGGGGTTGGGCGCCTGACTGGCTGAACAGCGGGGTTTGGCCGTCGTCGGTGACGATCAACTCGACCGCGTCCGGGGCCAACTCGACGCCACCGAGGAGGTTTTCCATCGACGCGGCCTCCTGCGTGCCACTGGAGGCCGTCGGGGGGACATGAGCGACGATGAAGTTCTCCTGGACGAACGGGGCGAACTCCGGATCGGAAATGAGCGAATCGGAGTGGCTCCGGGCAGCCTTGTCGCCGGGGCGGGCGACGACGAGGAGGATCGGACGCTTCGCCCCTCGGGCCGTTTCGATCGCCTTGTCGAGCGAATTGAGAACGGAAGTCGAGGTCGGGGTCGGGGCGGAAGTGACTGAGGGAGCCGTCGCGGCGACGGCAGTCGTGGCGGGCCGTTCCGGGAGCGAGTTGGTCATGTCGGCGATCCAGGCGGCGGGCGACTGCCCCTGGTAGCCACGTTTCTCGGCGAGCTTCGTGCCGTCAGGATTGATGAGGAGGACGGCCGGGAAGTTCCGCACCCCGTATTTGACGCACACCTTCGAGCGTTCCAATCGGACGGCCTCCGTGATCCCGTGCTGGGGGAGGTCGATCATCAGCAGGACGACGTTCCGCTCGGCCCATGCCTGGAACGCCCCCGTCTCGAGGACGTTCTTCTCGAGCGTCTTGCAGTGCGGGCACCAGTCGCTGCCGGTGAACACCGTCAGGACCGGCCGGCCGGTCCGTTCGGCGTCTGCCATCGCGGCTTCGTAGCTCGTGTGCCAGGAATGGGCGGCCACTTCAGTGGCGGTGGCCGCCGAGGGAACGGCCAGGCCGGGGAGTGTCCCGAGGGAGGGGAGCGCCGCCAACGTCACCCCAGCGACAACACCACGGACGGCCGCTCCGAGGTCGATCCTTCGCCCGTGCTGCCGGCCGCTGCCAGCCTGATGCCGGGGGCGGTCCACCCATCCTTGACCGGTCGCTGCTCGCCTCATGCGCATCGTGGCACTCCTCCGTGAATCCGCTACCCCCAATTTCAATCGGGTGTAGGCGGCTTGCTCCAAGAGTTTCTGGCTCCAAAACCAACGCAGCAGGCTAACAGTGGCGGAATGTGATGTAAATCACTCAACTTGACGTAGATTGCCTATCTTTCCTGCCTTGCCTGGATTTGTGTCCGTGTAGGGACTTACGGCGAGTCGGCAGACTGCGAACTGGAGGGAGAAACGACTCGGAGACGGATAGAATCCCGTCTGAAATCTTCTGGGGGAGAGGGTGGATTGCCGGGACCGCAGGGGGAAACGACCGATGATGAGCACCCGTCCATACCGCCTCAGCCGCCGCCTGCCGATCCCCACCGCCGTCGCTTGGCTGTGGATCTCGACGTTTGGGGGTGGTGCGTGGGCCGACGACGTCGACCCCGGGGCCGACAAGCCGGTGACGGTGCCGGAGGTGTTTCGGCAACCGGAACGGGGCCTGGATGGAGTCGGGTGGTATCGCTGTAGTGTTGTCGTGCCGGCGACGTGGGAAGGACGGTCGCTGGAACTGTTCGTCGAGCCGTTCGACGCGGCGGTCGAGGTGAGCGCCAACGGCCAGCCCGTCGGAGGCGCAGGGGAGTTTCCTCCCCGGTTCCGCAGCGGCTTGGGGGGGCCCGACCGGTTCCGGATCCCTGCCGGGCTCCTGCCGGCCGGAAAGCCGGCTGAGATCGTCGTCAGGACCTGCCTGCGGGACGGACGGACCGGATTCAACGTGGCGGCACCGGTGCTGTTCGCGGGGGATGAAGCCCTCCGTCTCACCGGCCGGTGGGTGTTCCGGGGAGGGGAGATCGTGCCCGGCCAGCCTCCGGCGCTCCTCGAACCGGGCATCCAGCCATCGGCGGAAGTCGAGGCGACGCTCCGCCGGATCGACGATGCCGGTCCACTTTCCGCCGCCGACGAGCGGGGGAGGTTTCGGGTGGCGGAGGATCTCCGTGTCGATCTGGTCCTCGCCGAACCGGACATCCGTCAGCCGTTGTCGGTGAAGTGGGATGCCCGTGGCCGGATCTGGGTGGCCGAGTTCATCCAGTACCCGGAGCCGGCGGGGCTCACGATGGTCAGCCGCGACGCGTTCCTGAGGAGCGTCTACGACAAGGTGCCGGCCCCGCCCCCACACCACGATCGCGGTCTCGACCGGATTTCGGTCCACGAGGACTTGGACGGCGACGGGATCGTGGAAAAACATGGCGTTTTCGTTGATGGCTTGAGCCTTGTCTCGAGCTTCGCCTTCGATGCCGCCGGTTTGTGGGTCCTCCAGCCCCCCTACCTCCTCTTCTATTCCGACGCCGACCGGGACGATCGGCCCGACGGCGATCCGGTCGTTCATCTGGAGGGCTTCGGCATCGAGGATTCCCACTCGATTGCCAACAATCTCCGCTGGGGGCCCGATGGCTGGCTCTACGCCGCCCAGGGGAGCACGGTCAGCAGTCGCGTCCGCCGCCCCGGGGCCGCCACCCCGCCAGTTGTGTCGACCGGCCAATGCATCTGGCGCTACCACCCGCCGACGGGACGCTATGAGATCTTCGCCGAAGGGGGAGGGAATGCCTTCGGGGTGGAGTTCGACGCTTCCGGCCGGCTGCTCTCGGGCCACAACGGCGGCGACACCCGTGGCTTCCACTACGTGCAGGGGGGCTTCTCCCGAAAGGGATTCGAAAAGCACGGCGAGCTGTCGAACCCGTTCGCCTTCGGCTTCTTCGAGCCGATCAGCCACCACAGTGCCCCGCGTTTCACCCACGCCCTCGCCGTCAACGACGCCCCGGCGCTTGGCGAAACGTACGCCGGGAGCCTGTTCGGCGTGGCCCCGCTCCAGGGGCAGGTTGTCCGCAGTGCCATTCGCCCCGATCGCTCGAGCCTCGCTACTCAAGATCTCGACATTCCCCTGGCTTGTGATGACAGCTGGTTTCGTCCGGTCGACATCCAACTCGGTCCCGATGGAGCCCTCTACGTCTGCGACTTCTACGAGCAGCGCATCGACCATGCCAGCCACTATCAAGGACGGATCGACCGGGATCGGGGGCGTATCTGGAGGCTCGCGGCGGCGGGCGCCCCCCCTGCCCGGCTCCCCGACCTCGCCCGCGACGACGGCGAGGCCCTCGTGGAGCGGCTTTCCGATCCCATTCGCTGGATCCGTCAGACGGCCCTCCTCGAACTGGCCCACCGCCAGCCGGCAGGGGCCCGCGACCGGGTCGCCCGCCTGCTCTTCGGCCCGACCCCCGGGCCAGCCCCCTTCCCGCTCGACCTTGCCTGGGCGCTGATCCGCCTCGGGCCCACGAGCGAGGAGGAATGGATCGCGCTGCTTGGGCACTCCGATCCGTGGGTGAGGGGGTGGGCCGTCCGACTTTTGTGTGACGATGGCCGGATCCCCCCAACGCTTCTCGCCCGCCTCGAGACGGCGGCAAGCGCCGAGGATGACCCCCGGGTGCGGAGCCAACTGGCTGCCTCGGCCCGCCGCCTCCCCCCAGATCAATCGCTGCCCCTCGTCGCGGCGCTTCTCGCCCACGATCCCGAAGCGACGCCTGCCGACGGCGACGACATCCACATCCCTCTGCTCACGTGGTGGGCCGTCGAGCGGCTCCTCTCCGCGGACCGGCCGGCGACCCTCGCGCGGCTCGGAGGGGAAGATGGGCCGCTTTGGCATTCGCGGCTCGGCCGCGACGTGCTTCAGTCGCGCGTGGCCCGCAGGCTCGCCCTCGGGTCGCGGGCCGATCAGCTGGCCGCGGCCGGGCTCGTTGATGCGGCCCCCGAGGCGATGCACCGGGAGCGTCTTCTCGAAGGATGCGAGCAGGCGTTTGCCGGCCGGTCGCTCTCCGCAGTGCCGGCCGAGCTCCTCGCCGCGATCAGCCGGGCGGGCGGTGGCTCGCGGGCCCTGCGGCTGCGGCTCTCCGACGAGGCGACCGTGGCCGACGCGCTCTCGGTGGTGGGAAGCGCCAGCGCCAAGCCAGACGATCGGCTCGCCGATATCGCAATCCTCGGCGAGATGCTCGCGCCTGCGGCCGAGCCGGTGTTGCTCGCGGTCGCTTCTGCTCCGGGGAACGAGCGGGTGAGGGCCGCGGCCTTGGCGGCCCTCGAAGGATGGAGCGATCCGACGATCGCCACTGCCGCCATCGGCCTGCTGCCCGGGGCCCCGCCGGCGGTGGCCGCTGCGGCGCTTGATCTCCTCGCCGGGAGGCCAGCCTGGACGATCGCGCTGCTCGAGGCGATCGATGACGGCCGTGTCGATTCGTCTTCGGTCCCGGAGACGGTGATTCGCCGGATCCGTCTCCACCGCGAGCCAGCCGTCGCGGAAAGGGTGGCACAGCGATTTGGCGCTGGCCCCGATCCGGGGAGCGAAGAGGCCGCCGCTGCAGCCGATCTCGAGAGAGTCCGCGGCGTACTCGCCGAAGGCTCGGGGAGCCCGATCCTCGGCCGGACGGTGTTTCGCACCACCTGTGCCTCCTGCCACATGCTCTTCGGCGAGGGGGGGCAGATCGGCCCCGATCTCACGAGCCACGACCGCGGCGACCCGCGGGCGCTCCTCGTCCACGTCGTGAACCCCAGCGCCACGATCCGCGAGGGCTACGAGACCACGGTCATCGTCACCGACGAGGGGCGGACGCTGTCGGGCTTTGTCGTCGGCGAGGATCCGGGGCTCGTCCTCCTCCGCACGGCCGACGGCCGGACGGTGAGCGTGCCCCGCGACTCGATCGACGACCTCCACCGCAGCCCGGTGTCGATCATGCCAGCAGGCTTGCTGCGGCCCCTCGACGACCAGCAGGTCCGCGATCTGTTTGCCTATCTGCGGTCGACGCAACCGCTGGCGACGAAGTGAGCCCCGCCGCCGCTGGATGCGGCGGTCGACATCCCCGAGAAAACCTTCGCTGTTTCTGGGATGCCCGGGATGGAAAAAGGTCGGGGATGACTTCTTCCACGGACAGTCAGCTCAAGCCGCCGACTGACCCAGCGACTGGTTAGGCCGAACGCTTCGCAAACGCTCGAACCGCCGCCTTCGGCACCTCAATCGGCACGAAGAACGTGTCCGGATAAAGGTAGTC
>CAJAYZ010000470.1 GCA_903949225.1 uncultured Planctomycetaceae bacterium | reverse complement strand
CCGGAAGGCGAGGATCGCGTCGCTGCCGGCGCGGACCGCGTAGACCGCCATCGGGAAGGCGTCGACACCCCGCCCCATGAGGAGATGCCCGGTAAGGCCGCGGGAGCGAAGCTTGTCGAGCCCGACAGGCTCCGGGTCGTAGGCGATCGCCGAGCAATCCACCATCAGCCGAGTGAATGGCCAGGCCACGTCGTCGGCGCTCGACCAGACCGGAGGAAGAAATGCTTCGGCGTCTCGAGCCATGAGAGCCTCCGAGGGATCGATCGAGCCTGACAACCCTCACGCCTCGCCGTCGAGCGTGAACAGATCGAGAAGCTCTTCGCGCGACAGATCCTTGAAGCCACCGGCATCGGCCCCGATCACCCCTTCGGCGAGGATCAGCTTTTCGGATTGGCGGGCGAGGATCTTTTCCTCGAGCGTGCCCCGGGAGACGAGTTTGTAGACGGTCACATTCCGCGTCTGGCCGATCCGATAGGCCCGATCCATCGCCTGGGCGTCGTTGGCCGGATTCCAGTCGTGATCATAAAAGATCACGGTGTCAGCGCCGATGAGATTCAAGCCCGTGCCGGCGGCCCGGGTCGAGAGCAGGAAGGCGTGGATCGAGGCGTCGGCATTGAAGGTGTCGGCGAGATGTACGCGGTCGAGGGCAGGCGTGCTCCCGTCGATTCGTAGCGACGTCACCCCCCATTGCCCGAACCAGTGGGCAATGAGATCGAGGACCCGCGTGCTCTGTGAGAAGACAAGCGCCCGATGCCCACCGTCGACCACCTCCTCGATGAGCTCCTGGAGGAGATCGAGCTTGCCGGAATCGGCCGGAAGGGCACTGCGGGGAGAAGCGAGCCCCGATACGAAACAGGGATGATTGCAGATGTTCTGGAGCTTCGTCAGCGCCGCAAAGATGTGGGTCTGCGAACGGGCCACGCCGTGCTCCTCCACCGCCTCACGCATCTGGCGAAATTCGACGCTGTCGCGAACGGCGTTGTAGAGCGTCACCTGGAGCGGCGTCAGAGGCACCTGCCGCTCGACGATGATCTTTTCGGGGAGATCCCGGGCGACGGCGCTCTTGAGCCGGCGGAGAACGAACGGCCGGATGCGGGGGATGAGCTGGTCGTTGACGGCGGGCCAGTCGACTCGATTGTTGATCGTATAGCGGCGCCGGAAAGCGCCGCGCGAGTCGAGGAACCCAGGCATCGCGAAGTCGAACAGCGACCACAGCTCCTCGAGCTTGTTCTGGATCGGCGTGCCAGTGAGGGCGAGCTTGTGACGGCCAGGAATCGTCTTGATCGCCTTGGAACGCTTGGCGTCGGGATTCTTGATCGTATGCCCCTCGTCGACGATGACGTACAGCCAGGGGATGCGGTTGAGCGTGTCGTGATCGATCCGGGCGCAGTCGAAGCTCGTGATCACAAACAGCCCAGGGCTGTCGGCAGGAGCATCGGCGGTCGCCGTCATCCGCTCCACCTGCCGGCCGGGGGTCGGCCCGTGAAAGAGGAGCGTCTCGCTCCGATCGAGACACTTCCCGATCTCGCCGCGCCAATTAAGCATCACCGAGGTCGGGCAGATGATGAGCACCGGGAGTGATGAGCCACCGATCTCCCGGGCCCGCTCCACCGCCGCGAGCGTCTGGAGCGTCTTTCCGAGGCCCATGTCATCGGCGAGGATCCCATTGAGGCCGAAGCGCTGGAGGAAGCAGAGCCAGTTCACGCCATGCCGCTGGTAGGGGCGGAGTTGGACGCCGGCGCGGAGGTTCGCGGGGAGCGGCACCTCCTCGATCTGGTCGAAATCTGCCAGGCAGGCGAGGAAGTGCCCAAACGCCTCCGTCGGCCGAATCCCGCCGAGCGTGGCGAAGGCCCCGAGCACCCGTTCCCTGTCAGCCGCAGGAAACTCAAATCCCTCCCCCGCAAGCGTAAGCCCGAGTGAAGCGGCCGTGCGATCGATCGCAGCGACGCGCTCGCCGTCGATCGCGATCCACGCTCCGCGGCGGCGAATCCATCGCTCGCCGCCGGCATGCGCGGCAAAAGCCTCGTCGTGGCCGACCTGAAAGCGCTCGTGGCGGTGAATCGGATCGACACGGAGGAGTGACTGGCCGTGGCGTTCGACGACGCCGACACGGAAGTCGGTCGTTGCCGGAGCATTGACGAGGCGGTGCGTCTCGGCGACCGCCGGACCACGGACGATTGCGCCGATCGCGGACGAGTGGCGGGTCAGACGTTCGAGAAAATCAGGGATCTCGGCGCCGTGGAGCGCCATGGCCCCACCATCGAGCAGGAGCGTACGATCGAGGGACGTGCCGGTGAGGGGGATGCGGACGAGACACCGCGCGTCGGCATGCCAGCCTTCCCTGGCCCGAATGCGGGCCAGATCGACAGGCTTGGTGACCGGTGAGCCGTCGGGGGCGAGTAGCGTCGAGCTGACGGCGAGGGATTCGTCGGGGCCGAGGGCCAAGCTCACCTGTGGCAGGGCCGGGCCGACGACGAGCTTCTCACTCGTGCCCCTGAGCGTCAGCGGCACGCCAGCCGTGGCAAGAGCCTCGAGCGTCGCTCCGGCCTCCGCCAAGGGAAGGGCGACCGACTCGCCGCCGATCCGCTCGATCACCCCCCGCGCCGCAGGATCGAGACGAATCCGGTGACCGAGGATCGTCTGGAGCTGGGCGACCGGCCGGCCGCGTGGCGGGGCTACGAGCGACCCCGGAACCGAAAACCCGTCGAGGGAGAACCGCGGGGCGAGGGCTATCCGTTCCCCGTCGAGCAGCGTCACGTCAACCGCTGCGGCGAGTGGACGCGGCCGGAAATACCCGGATAGGAATGAAAGCCACGTCGCGCGTGACAGAGAGGGAGACGCGGCAGGGGGAGGGCCGGGCAGCTGGGTGGCACCAATGGGCATCGCCGGCCTCATGCAAACGATTGAGCCTGTCGAGGAGGAAAAAGTTCTATCGGCGTATCGCTTCACCTCGCTCCACGAGGGCCCGTTCGTGACAGGCTGTGGATAAGCCCCCCGCTGAATGCAGCCGCCGACAGGGTGCACCTCACGAGGTGGAATCAACCCACGGCGGGAGACCGGGGCTGCAGCATAGTCTGGTTGGGGAGGGGCACACAGGCCGATTGACGCAACCTCTCCGAGCGCATGCCACGACCTCTCGGTAGACTCGATTATCTTTTTCCTCAATCCGGATCACTCCCATGCCCCGCTCCACAAGGCTTCCCTCCGTGACCATCGCTCGCTCGATCTTTGCCGCCGCCAGACTGCTCGCAGCGGCTGCGATCCTCTGGCCTGCCATGTCCGGGTCGGTGACCAGGGCCACCCCCGCCGACGCGCCAGCCGCAACGCAGGTCGCCGCCGAGGCACCCGCCGGCAAACCGAATCAGCCCGCGTCCCGCTCCCGGCGGACGATCGAGGGGTTTTCGATCCTCGTCGACGATGCCCTCCTCCCGGGAGGGGCCGATGAAGCCCTCGGCCGCGAGGCACTGGCCTTTCTCGCCGCCAAGCTCACCGAGATTCGCATCGTTCTCCCCAAAGAGAAAGTCGACGTCCT
>CAJAYZ010000469.1 GCA_903949225.1 uncultured Planctomycetaceae bacterium | reverse complement strand
GTGGTTCGACTCGGCCATCCGTCTCGCACTCCTCAAGAAGGGCGAGAAGGGCCGTGCGATCAACCTTGCCGTTGGTGTTGACCGGCAGGGCGTCGATCGGCACCAGGCGGGCCGGCACAAACGCCGGCGGGAGGCGCCCCTTGAGCCAGGCTCGAAGTCCGTCGATCGGCTGGAGACTGCCATCCCGGCGGGCGACGAAAGCCACCAACGCCGTCTCACCATCATGCCTGAAGGGGAGCACGGCAACGGCCTGCACGGCGGAGTGCTTGAGAAGCGTGTTCTCGATTTCCCCCGGCTCGACGCGGTGGCCGCGGATCTTGACCTGCTGATCCATCCGCTCGACGAACAGGATCGAGCCGTCGGGAAGGCGCCGGCAGAGGTCGCCGCTGCGGTACATCCTCCCTCCCCCGCCGTCGGGGCGGGGATCGGCCACGAAGCGGCCTTCGCTGAGAGTGAGATAGCCCTTGGCAACCCCCGAACCACCGATCCAGAGCTCTCCAGGCTTGCCATCGGAGACGATCTGCCCGTCGGCCGACATGATGAGGCAGGAGGTGTGCGCGAGTGGCCGGCCGATCGGCACCGATCCATGGGGAAAGGTATCAGCCGGATCGATGACCTGCGTGCAAGCGAAGGTGGTGGTCTCGGTCGGCCCATAGCCATTCGTGAGACGGATGCCGGGGAGCGCCTCGAAGGCCCGGCGCACATGCATGACCGAAAGCACATCCCCGCCTGTCAGCACGTGCGGGACCGGGGAGAGGGTCTCCGGGGCCAGATCGATAACACGGTTGAACAGCCCAGCGGTGAGCCAAAGACAGGTGATCCGCCCTGCCTGCACGACCTCACCGAATCGATGCAGTTCGAAGTACCGGTCAGGGTAGATCACCACCGTGCCGCCGTTGAGCAACGGCCCCCACAGCTCGAACGTCGAGGCATCGAACGCCGTCGGCGCCGCCATCAAGGTCCGCAGCTCAGGGCCAAAGTCGGCGTAGGTCTGCCCGGTGACAAGCCCGACCACCGCGCGGTGGGGCACCACCACCCCCTTCGGAGTGCCCGTCGAGCCCGACGTGAACATCACATAGGCCGGATCCTCGGGGTCGCAGGCCGGCTCCTCGCGGCCGGCCATGGAGTCGAGTTCCGCATCGACAAAATGCCGACCGAGGGGCACACGCGTGATCCCAGGCCGCGCCCGGAGCAGGGGAGAGCAGGCCTCGTCATTGCCCGCGGTCACGATCGCGGTCACCCCCGCGGAGTCAACCATCGACGCGAGACGCTCGACCGGATCATCGATTGGCAGCGGGGCATAAGCAGCCCCGTTGCGGAGCACGGCGAGCACCGCGATCACGAACTCGACCGATCGCCCGATCCCGATGCCAACAATCGCCCCGGGCCTGACGCCAGCCCTCTGCAGATCGGCCGCGAAACAGCGACTCGCGGCAGCGATCTCGGCGTAGGTCCACCGTTGCTCGCCGCACTCGATCGCGACCGCATCGGGGCGGGCGGCCGCCTGCTGATCAAACACCCGATGTACGCAGGACCGCCACACAACGCCGGGACGTGCGGCGGATGAGTGATCGGCTGGCGGGTTCGGCATGAAGTGGCGGCGTCAGGGCCAAAAAGACAGGTGTGCAAACCGGATATTATGGCAGTCACTCAGCTGCTTTTCCATCGATCGGGGGAGCCCGCCATCCACGACACCGTCAACTATTCGTCGTCATCCACTTCTGCACCTGTCTCCCTCCACCTCGCCGACTGCGATGCCTGGCGACCGGCCGTCTTTGCCGCGACGCTCTCCGCCGACGAGCAGGCGCGGGCGCAACGCTTTCGCCACGCTGTCGATCGTGACAGGTTTGTCGTACGCCGCGGGCTCCTTCGCCGGCTCCTCGGGGAGCGACTCGGGGTCGAAGCCTCGCGCGTGCCGCTCGAGCCCGGCCCGGCCGGCAAGCCGATGCTTGCCGCCGCCGCGCTCCGCCGCGCGGGAGTTGCCGCCGCGGATGGCCCACCGGGCTTCAATCTGGCGCGGAGCGGTGGCCTCGCGCTCTATGCCTTCCTCTCCCCGGAGGACGCGCGGGCCGTCACCGGCCCGGCTGCCCCCGATGGCCCGACACTCGGCGTCGATCTCGAACGGATCGATACCACTCGGCGCACGCTTGCCGATCTTCGACGCATCGCCGACCACTTCGCGGCGGAGGAGTCGCACTTCCTCCAGGGGCTTCCCGACGACGAGGCGGCGGCGGTGTTCTACCGGCTCTGGACCTGCAAGGAGGCCTGCCTCAAGTGCCTCGGCACGGGGATCGGTGGAGGTGGGCCAACGCTCGCCGACGTCGTCATCGCCCTCAATCCTGACGGCACGGCCAGCGGCACCGCCAGGACCGCATCGGGGCGGTCCTGGCGGGTCGCTTGTTTCACGCCGTGCGCCGGTTCCACCGCAGCGGTCGCGGTCCCGGCAGCGGAGGACTCGACGAGTGGAGGAAATCTCCCCCTCGAAGTCGCCGTGCAGCGTGTCGAGCCCGAGGCGGCGGAGCGAGCGGTCAGCCGCGTGGCCGCACCGCCCCCTGAACGCGCCCCGGGAGCCCCATGATCCGCAGGAAGCCCTCGGCATCAGTCTGGTCGTACGAGCCGCCCCCCTCCATCGACGCGATCGCTGCATCGTAGAGGCTGTTGGGGCTCGTCCGGCTCTTCACGAGCATGTTCCCCTTGTAGAGGTTGAGCTCGACGGTGCCGGTGACCGGCTTTTGGGCCTCGCGGATGAACGCCGAGAGGGCGTCCATCTTCGCGCAGTACCAGAAGCCGTAATAGACCATCTCCGCTACCTCCGGCGCGATCCGGTCGCGGAGGTGGACGAGGTCGCGGTCGAGGGTGAGCTGCTCGACAAGCCGGTGGGCTTCGTAGAGAAGCGTCATGCCCGGCGCCTCGTAGACGCCGCGGCTCTTCATGCCGACAAACCGGTTCTCGACGATGTCAGACCGGCCGACGCCGTTGCGGCCGCCGATTGCGTTGAGCTCGAGGACGATCTCGTGCGGTGCAAGCGTCTTGCCGTTGACCTTCGTCGGCACCCCCGACTCGAAGTCGATCCGCACCGTCTCCGGCTTCTCCGGGGCCTGTTGCGGCGAGACCGTCATCCCGAACTCGACCAACTCGAAGCCGTCGGTCGTCATCTCCTCGAGGAGGCCGGCCTCGTAGCTGGTGTGGAGGCAGTTCTCATCGGAGCTGTAGGGCTTCCCCTTCGAGGCCTTCACCGGGATGTTGCGCTGGTCGCAGAAATCGATGAGCTCGGTGCGGCCAGGGAAGCGCTCGCGGAACTCGCGAATCCGCCACGGGGCGAGGACGGCGATCTTCGGATCGAGCGCCTCGGCGGCGAGTTGGAAGCGGCACTGGTCGTTCCCCTTGCCGGTAGCACCGTGGGCGAACACCGAGGCCCCCTCGCGGTGGGCGATGTCGACGATCACCTTCGAGATCAGCGGCCGGGCGATCGACGTGCCGAGGAGGTAGGTTCCCTCGTAGCGGGCCTGCCACTGAAGGACCGGGAAGGCGAAGTCGCGGCAGAGCTCCTCGCGGACGTCGACGATCTCGGCGTGGATGGCGCCGCAGGTGCGGGCCTTCTCGAGCGTCGCCGCCCGGTCCTCGCACGGCTGGCCGAGGTCGACGTAGACGGCGATCACGTCATAGCCGCGCTCGATGAGCCAGCCGAGGATCACGGAGGTGTCGAGCC
>CAJAYZ010000468.1 GCA_903949225.1 uncultured Planctomycetaceae bacterium | reverse complement strand
GCGGTCTGCCCCCTCGGCACCCGCCGCCGCCCCGATGGAACGAACTGCCGGGCTGCCGTCGGCACCGCCTGCCTGCGGTCGGGATGCCTGTCAGTGCAGGCTTGGCCGCTCCTCATGCTCCAAGCGCGCTTCGACCGGGCGTGGGGCGGAGCCTTCCACCGCGTGACGGCGATCAGCCGGGCCGTGGCGGAGAGCCTCGATACCTACTGCGCCCCCCACCTCCGCGGCGCGACGGTCGTTCCCCCCGGCACCGCCGTGGTCGAGCCGCGGCACGATTTCGCAACGCTTCCCGGAATCGTCGCCGCTGGCCGGCTCGTGCCGGAGAAGGGGTTTGACGTTCTCGTGCGGGCCTTCCGGCACGTTGCCGCGCGGCTCCCGGAGGCGAAGCTCTCGATCGTCGGTGGGGGGCCGGAGGCAGCGATCCTAGGCAGGCTCGCCGCCACCCTCGGCGTGGCCGACAAGGTCTCGTTCCCCGGCCACCTCTCCCATGCCGAGACGTTGACCCGGATGCGCGGGGCCTGGGTGACGTGCGTGCCGAGCGTGTGGGCCGAGCCGTTCGGCATGGCGGCAGCAGAATCGCAGATGCAGGGGGTGCCGGTAGTGGCCAGCCGCACCGGAGGACTCGCCGAGATCGTCCGTGACGGTATCACTGGCCGGCTCGTGGAGCCGGGCGACGTCGACGCCCTCGCGGCGACCCTTCTCGGGATGCTCGCCGACCGGAAGACAGTCGCCTCGATGGGACGGGCGGCCCACGCCGACGCCCGGGAGCGTTTCGACCTTTCCGGCTTCGCGGCCCGTTTCGAAGCGATCTACCGGGAGGTCGCCGCCAGATAGTCGGTGATCCCCTGCCGCCAATCGGGGAGGGTGATGCCGCGGCCCGCGAGCTTCGCGGTGTCGAGGATGCTGTAGGGGGGCCGGGCGACGGGGCTTGGATACTCCTGCGAGGTGATCGCCGTCACCACCGTCGGCAGCCCCGCCTGCTGAAAAAGCTCCGTGGCGAACTCGTGCCAGCAGGTGCCGCCGGCGTTCGTGGCGTGGAACGTCCCCGGCGTGCCGTCTTCGAGCAGCGCCACGATCGCCGCGGCGACGTGTGGCACATAGCTCGGCATGCAAAACTGATCGGCGACGACACGCACCTCCGGCCGGTCGCGCGCGAGCACGAGCATCGTGTCGGCAAAGTTCCGCCCACGGATCGGCCCCGACTCCCCCGCCGAGTAGAGGCCGCAGGTGCGCACCACCTGATGCCGCTCCCAGCCCCGGGCCGCCACCTCGCCGGCGAGTTTGCTCGCGCCGTATTCGCCGAGCGGGCCGGTGGCGTCGCCTTCGCCGTAGGGAGACTTGCGCGCCGCATCCGCTCCGAAGACGTAGTCGCTGCTGATCTGAACGAAGAGCGCATCGACGTCGCGGCAGGCGTCGGCGAGGGCTGCGACGGCATGGACGTTTGCGGCCCGGCAGGCAGCCGGCTCGGTCTCGGCTTTGTCGACGGCCGTCCAGGCGGCGCAGTTGATCACGGCGCGCGGCCGGAGGCGGCCGATGACGGTGCGAACCGCCGCCGGGTCGGCGATGTCGAGGCTGCTCCTAGGCAGCGCCGCGGCGCTGGGCCCGAGCAGCCGGCACAGCATCCTCCCCAGTTGGCCAGATGACCCGGTAACCGCGATCGTGCCCGTCGTCG
>CAJAYZ010000467.1 GCA_903949225.1 uncultured Planctomycetaceae bacterium | reverse complement strand
TGTGTGTCTGCCCGGCCGTGGCCGCCGTTCTGGCGCGGCCGGGAAACCAGTTGCCGCGGAAGTTTGTCTCTGCCGAGCTCCCGGCCGGGCCAGCCGAGCCGAGCCTCCACCGGGAACAGGCCTTCGCCCTCGACGAGGGGGAAGGAACACTCCTGGGGATCATCGACCGGATAGTGTTGTGGCGACGGTCAGGACGGACGGTCGCCGCGGAGCTGATCGACTTCAAGTTCGATGGGCTCGGGGGCGATGGGAAGAGCGCTTCCCGAGCCCGGGTCCGCACTGAGAAGACGGCGTTCTACACCCCGCAACTCCAGGCCTATCGCCGGGCGGTCGCCGGACTCCACGACCTCGATCCGGCACGAATCTCATCCGAGCTGGTGTTCATGCGATCCGGGGATGTCGTGCCGATCACCGACTGAACGGCGTTCCGCGGCTACTTTTACCCACGATGACCTGACCTGCTCACGAAGCACTCGCCCCGGCCTTGAGCGCAGCCTCCACCTTCTCCAGACGGCGGCGGTCATCGGGCGACAGCCGCTCTTCGTCCAAGGCTTTCTCACGGGCGGTGGCGAGGGCGTCGCCGGCCCCCTCGAGATCCCCAATCGCCGCCCGGATGACAGCGAGGTGGAGGAAGTTACGCGGGGTGGGCTGCAACAGGATCGCATCCGAGACATCCTCGAGCGCCTGACGATTCTGCCCCTTGGCCAGTCGCACCATGGCCCGCGAGTCGAGCAGGTCGGTCGTCGGCCCCAGTTCGGCCACGGCAGCGTCGATGAGCTTCGTGGCCTCGTCGGCTGTCTCTGGATGGGCGATGTCGAAGGCCAGATTGGCGGAGACCAGCCCACGCAATCTCGGGTCGAGATCCTGGG
The DNA here is from genome assembly GCA_903949225.1 of uncultured Planctomycetaceae bacterium. Lineage (GTDB taxonomy): Bacteria > Planctomycetota > Planctomycetia > Pirellulales > UBA1268 > QWOP01. The sequence continues at coordinate 1,738 of CAJAYZ010000467.1, read as the reverse complement.
TGCCGAGGAGGTCACGGTAAGCCTTCATCGCCCGCGACGTGCGACCGAAGGCATCCTCAAGGGTGGCCGCCGAGAACGCGACCTCGGCCGCGCCGGGATTCTCACGGCGAAGGGTCGCGGCAATCCGCTCCACGTCGGCCAAGGCATCCGAATCAGGATCGGCATCGCTGTACCTTGAGATTGCGAGAAGAGTCTCGAGGAAGGCCTGCGGAGAAACCTCGCCGCGGACCGTCTCTGCCAAGGCGATCGCTTCCTTCGTGCGATGGCGACGACCGAGGGATCGCGCCTGGAGGAGGACCCCGTCCTTGGCCAGCCCCGCACACTCGTCGAACACCTTGCCGGCCTCCTCGTGGAACCCGAGCTCGTCGACGACCATCGCCGACATCAGCATCCGACTGGCGTTCGCATCAGTGACACGGACCTCTGGCATGAGTCGCTTGAGGGCGAGCGCAACCGCGCTGTCATCTCCTCGCGCCCTCGCCACCTTCGCGACGAATCGGAGCGTGCCCGGGGCATCCGGCGAGACCGCCTGGAGTTTGGCGAGCCAATCCTGCGCCCCTGCGAAATCCCCCTCATCGAGGCACAGGTCGATGAGCATCGCGAACATCGCCGTGCTTCCGTCCACCGACAGGGCGATCTCCCCGATGTTCTTGATCGATTGGGGCCGGAGGGTTGGCACGAGGATGGCGCGGGCCTTCTCCCGCATCACCTTCTCCTGAACCGTCAGCGGTCGACGCTCCGCGAGAATCTCCAGGACCTGGAGCCCACGCCGCCAACTCGTCGGCTCGTTGCGGCCGAGGAGAAGTGAGGCCTCGAGGGCCATGTCATCCGCCGTCTGCCGTCCATCGCTGTCGACATTGAGGGCCAGCAGGGCAATCGCCTCGAGGAATTCCCGGTAGCTTCCCCCCTGCGCCATCTGGCCGGCCAATTGACGACGCGCCCAGGCGACAGTCGGCGAATCCTTGGCCGACGGAAGCCCCACGATCCGCTTCAGCTCCTCGCGGGCCTGCCTGAAACGCCCCCGCGCCACATACTGCTCGACGAGCCTTCGGGCGGCGTCGAGATCGTCGCCATTGGCCGCGACCGCCTCCCGGTACGCCGACTCGATCTCGTCTCCCCCCCCGAGCAATCCGGCGGCAAACTCCTTGAACCGCATCTTGGCCGGCTCGTCGAGCGTCGCGAGTGCCGCGTCGCGGGTGGCCCGCGCCTCCGCCTCGAGCTTTTGCTCAACCTGGAGCCGGAGCAGGCTCCGGCGCGGGGCCTGATTCTGCGGGGCGATCGCAATTGCCTTCCGACAAGCCGCCTCTGCCTCGTCGAGCTTTCCGCAGCGGGCAAGGAGTGCGGCGTACCACGTGAGCAGTTCGGCATTCTCCGGATCCTGGGAGGAAAGGCTGGCACCGAGCCGGAGCGCTTCTTCTGGCTCGCCGCTGACCGCCAGAGAGTCGGCGCGAATCCGATCGACGGCCGGGCCGCCGAACGACCCGAGCGACGCGATCACCGGCGCGGCCTCGCCGAATCGGCCCATGGCCACGAGGAGAACAACGAGCCGACGTCGGGCCATGGGCAGACTCTCCCCGCGCCGGATCGCGCGGCGGAGGTGCCCGATCGCAGCGGCCGGGTCCCCTTCGAGTTCAGCGATCGACGCCTGTGTGCGCACTGGGGCCTCCCAGTCGGGGCGCTCCACGGCAGCCTCCTCGAGAAGCTTCCGTGCCCCCTCGAGCGTCTTCTTCTCGTCCGC
>CAJAYZ010000466.1 GCA_903949225.1 uncultured Planctomycetaceae bacterium | reverse complement strand
GAGAGTTCGCCTGCCCCCCAGGGAAGCGCCGCGCCCCGGCTCCGCCGGACGGCCTGGCTCGGACTGCGGCCGGCCGAGTGGGCGCTCGTGGCGGCGATCGTCGTGGCGGTGCTCCTCACGGGTGTCCTTGATTCCAATCACAGCTACTTTCGTCTCCCCTGGCAGAGCCTCACCGACATCCTCCGCAACACGGCGCTGCTCGGGATCTTCGCCCTCGGCGCGACGGTGGTGATCATTGCCGGCGGGATCGATCTCTCGTCGGGCTCGATGATCGCCCTCTCCGGAACCATCGCGGCAACGGCGATGCTGGCCCTGGCGCCGAAGGAGATCATGGCGTTCAAGCCGGTGGGGCCGGCCGTGGTGGGGGTGGGAGTTCTGGCGGCCCTTTTGACGGGCTTTCTCGTCGGCACGCTCCACACCTGGCTGATCACGGCGGTGCGCCTGCCACCGTTCATCGCCACCCTCGCCACGCTCGTGGGACTGCGGAGCTTCGCCCGGGCGCTGTGCGAGAGTTGCACGCTCAGTGTCGTGGGGACCAAGAGCGCCCAGATCAACGTCTCCGATCCGATCTTCAAGGCCATCCGTGACAACGTCTGGATCCCGGTGGCGGTGTTCGCTCTCCTCGCCGTGTTCACTTGGCTGCTCCTCACACGCACCGTTCTCGGCCGTCACATCCACGCTCTCGGCGGTAATGAACAGGCCGCCCGCCTGGCGGGTATCCGCACCGAGAACGTGAAGTGGTTCGCCTACTGCTTCGGCGCCATGACGGCGGCCTTGGCCGGGCTGTTCTATGTCGCCAACGAATCGGTCGCGGCCCCGGTGAACCAGGGGCGTGGGCACGAGCTCAACGCGATCGCTGCCGCCGTCGTCGGGGGCTGTTCGCTCTCAGGGGGCGTGGGCACCGTTCCGGGAACGGTCCTCGGGGCGATTTTTCTCCGGGTCGTCATCGACGCGGTTTCGAAGATCATCAAGACAGGGGCCGACGTCTACGAGGGCCTGATCGTGGGCGTGGTGGTGGTGATCGCCGTGACATTCTCCCAGCTCGGCGCCCTGGCGAAGGGGGGCACGCGGCTCCTTCCCGGAGCCATCGGCCTGTGCGCGATACCGACGCTGGCACTCCTGACAGGCGCGCTGGCTGCGATGACGGCCGGCCGCAACGGCGGCATCGCCACCGGCGTCGGAGCCCTGTTCCTCCTCGGTCTCCTCCGAGTCTGGGAATCACGTCGCTCCACGACGTGAGCCAGCGCACCTCCGGCTGCATCCCCTCCGAAATGAGCACTTCCCCCTTCGCCGTGCGGATGCTCGGCATCACGAAGCGGTTTCCGGGGGTGGTGGCCCTCGACGACGTGACCCTCGAGGTCCGTCGCGGCGAGGTCCATGCGATCTGCGGGGAGAACGGCGCCGGGAAGAGCACGCTCATGAAGATCCTCTCCGGCGTCTACCAGCCCGACGCCGGCGTGCTCGAGGTCGACGGCCGCGACACCCGCTTCACCGGCACCCGCGATGCCGAGCGGGCCGGGATTGCGATCATCCATCAGGAGTTGGCCCTCGTCGAGGATCTCCCGGTGGCGGCCAACGTCTTCCTCGGTCGCGAGCGGCGTGGTGCCCTCGGCCTCCTCGACGATTCCTCGATGGCGGAGGAGTGCTCGTCGCTCTTCGCCCAGCTCGACTGCGCCGTCGATCCCGGCGATCGCACCGGCAACCTCCGCGTCGGCGATCAACAGCTCGTCGAGATTGCCAAGGCCCTCTCCCTCGATGCCTCGATCGTCGTCATGGACGAGCCGACCAGCGCCCTGACAGAGGTCGAGTCGGCCCGGCTCGAGCGGACCATCCAACGGCTTGTCGCTCAAGGAAAGACGATTCTCTACATTTCCCACAAGATGGACGAGGTCTTTCGCCTCGCCGATCGGATCACCGTCCTCCGTGACGGCCGACACGTGAAGACGGTCGACACGACGGCCACGAGCCCCCGCGAGATCACCGGCTGGATGGTGGGGCGCGACATCGCTGGTCACGACTTCCATGGCAGCAGGCCTCGGGGCGACAAGCTCCTCAAGGTCCGCGGGCTCTCCCTTCCTTGGCCCGAGCATCCGCGCGGCTACCGCCTCAACGGCATCTCGTTCGATCTCCACGCCGGTGAGATCGTCGGCATCGCCGGCCTGATGGGGGCAGGGCGCACTGAGCTCCTCGAGGTCCTCTTCGGCGCCGGCGACGACACCTGGACCGGCTCGATCGAGCTCCGGGGCAGGCCGGTGCGGTTTCGCCATCCGCGCGAGGCCTGCGAGGCGCGGGTGGCGATGGTCACGGAGGACCGGAAGCGGCTCGGGCTGTTCCCTGATCTCGACGTCGCCGGAAACGTCAGTCTCTGCGCGCTCCGGGAAGCCCTCCGCAACGGCCTCCTCAGCCGCACCGCCGAGGAGCAACTCGCCGCGGGCCCGGTGCGCGACACGGGGGTGAAGACGCCCGGGCTCCACGCCGCGATCACAGGGCTCTCCGGCGGCAACCAGCAGAAGTGCATCATCGGCCGATGGCTACTGACAAAGCCGGAGGTGCTCCTCCTCGATGACCCGACCCGCGGCATCGACGTCGGTGCCAAGGCGGAGCTCTACACCCTCATCGACGCCCTCTGTCGGCAAGGCCTCGGAGTGATCCTCACCTCGAGCGAGCTCCCGGAGCTCCTCACGCTCGCCGACCGGATCCTCGTCCTCGCCGAAGGAAGGCTGACGGCCGAGTTGCCCCGCGCCGAAGCGACTGAAGCGCGGATCATGGAAGCCGCAACGGCAGGCTAAATGGCCGGCAGCGTCGGGCGCGGGCCCGTCAGGCGCCGACATAACGGGCCACGAGCCCGCGGGCCCGTGATTCGTCGCGCGTGCCGGAGACGATCGTCCGGCCGTCGGCGAACACGGCCAGCTCGATTCCCTCTTCCACCGTGACGCGGACGATCCACCGATTGGCAACGACGCGCCCCACGGCGGCCATTC
>CAJAYZ010000465.1 GCA_903949225.1 uncultured Planctomycetaceae bacterium | reverse complement strand
GTTGCATCGTGATCCGCGAGGCAGCCCTCGCGCCGAGCTCGCCGTCATCTCACCATGGCTCTGATCTGCTCGGGACCTCCCCTCCCGATTGCATCCTCCTGGCGATCGACCGGCCGGGCCGGTGGAGCGTTGAACAGGTCCTCGGCCTCTCGCTGAGCTTTCCGCTGACGCCGATCTTCGCCATCGCCACGAGCCTCTGCGATGGCCGACGGCGGAGCGGGCCTCCGCTGCCTGGGGTCGAGGAACTGGCCTGGCACGACGCCGGTGGGCGCCTGGCCCGGTGGTTTGCCGATCTCGATGCTGGCCTCCCCGGATCCCTCGGCTTGCCCCCGACCGTGCGCCGCGAGGAGCGATTCCACGAAGCCCCCGCCTTCCAACCCCATCCGCGCCCCGTCGGCTCCCTCGCGCCGGTCACCGTCGCCGCCCGGTCGCCCCTCGATCTCGACGGGCTCGTCGATCTCCTTGCCGCCGCCGGTCATCCGATCGGGGAGCGAACGCTTCTGCGGCCCGAACTCTCCCCTCCCGACCGGCTCGTGGTCTGGGATGCCGGCCGATTCGACAACGCCGATCTCGAGTGGCTGCGGTTGCTCGTGGCCAATCGCCCCGGCGTGGCGGTCGTGATCCTCGATTCCTTTCCCCGCGGGGACGTCGCCCGCGGGGCACTGCGGGCGGGGGCTTCCGCGATCCTCGGCCGCCCGGTAGGGCTCGAGGTGCTCGCCGGGACGCTGCGGGGGCTCTGCCAATTCGCCGTTCGCGGCTGAATCGAGGCCTTTCCGCCCCGGGGAGTTCCGCTCCGAGGCGGTCCTGACAGTCCATGCCAGGAGGCCGGGCCGGCAATCCAACAGTGGGATTGGTGGGCCCCGGCGGCCCCGCTACCATCCGCCCCCCGGGCGGCCTCCGCCTCCCCTGCGCCATCCTCGTCCCCACGAGCCTCTGCATGATCGTCGTCGAGCACCACCGGGGTGACCGAGATCTGGGTCGGGGGCTTGTCCCCCTCCTCCTTGTGCTCGCCACGTCGCTTGTGGTGCTGGGGTGCCGCCACCTCGCCGCCGTGCCGGCGCTCGACCCGTCCAGGCTCGAGGAGACAGTCGGCAGTGCCTTCAGCCGCGAGAGCCAGTGGCAGGAAGGGCTCCCGGATCGAAACGTCGTCCAAGCTGGCCAACTGGTGATCCACGCCGACTTCGGCCTCGCCGAACAGCACCGCCTCATCCGCGATCTCGAGACGCTGCGGACGGAGGTCTCCCAGGATCTCGGTCTGCCGATCTCCGACGAGCCGGTCCATCTTTACCTCTTCTCCGACACCAGCCGGTACGACAGCTTCGCCGCCCGTCACTTCCCCAACTTCCCGGTGCGGCGGGCGTTCTTCGTCGAGACCGACACAACGCTCGCGGTGTTCGCGCCGTGGCAGGACCGGATCGCCGAGGATCTCCGCCACGAGACGACGCACGGGTATGTCCACGCCGTCGTTCCCACCGTGCCGCTGTGGCTCGACGAGGGAATCGCCGAGTACTTCGAAGTGCCGCGCGGCAGCGAGGGAATCCATCCGCAGCATGTCGCCCACCTCGCCGGCCGGTTCCTCGAAGGGACCTGGCGATTGGATCTTGCGCGCCTCGAGTCGCTTGCCGCGGCCGGGGAGATGTCACAGGACCACTACGCCGAAGCGTGGGCCTGGGTCCACTGGCTCCTCCACACCACGCCCCTCCGCCGCCGCATCCTCCAGGATTACCTTGCCGACCTCCGCCGCGATGGTCGCTCGGCCCCGCTCTCAGCCCGGCTTGCCTACTACGAGGGGCAGGCGGCGACCTGGACGGCAAGCCTCAAGGCCCACGTCGAGGAGCTCGCTGGGCGTTCGTCGCCAACAACCGCCACCGACTGACCCGCACCGGGCCCCTGGCCTTCAGCCGGAAGAGCCTCGGAGGCTTTGTCCACGGAACGCTACGGCTTCCGGAAGAGCGTGCCG
>CAJAYZ010000464.1 GCA_903949225.1 uncultured Planctomycetaceae bacterium | reverse complement strand
GAGCCCCCCTTCGGGAAGCGCGGCGACGAGCCTGAGAAGATCGGCAGGCGACGCCCTCCCTGCCTCGGCACAGAGCGTGGCGCCGGCGCGTTCGCTCCAGCCCGCAAGGTCGCGAAGCGCCCCCAGCAACACACCCCAAGCCGGAGAATCCTCCGCCGGGATCGGGCCGACGTGGTTGGTGACGACATGCGCACCGAGACCGTGGGCGAGTTCGAGGGCCCGCTTCGTCCCCTCGATCCGGGCCTCGAGCCGATCGCTGTCGGCGTAGCCGCCCCGAGTGGGGAAGCGGAGGGCGGCCACCACCAGCCCCTCGTCGGCGAGCCACTTCCGCAGCTGCCGCACGCCGGTGGCGGAGATCCGCCCCCCGTCGAGCTCGGCCCGGACATCGAGCTCCACCCCCTTCACACCGAGTGTCCGCGCGCGACGGAAGGCGGTGCGCAGGTCGGAGGCGAGGGCGCCGGCCGGGATACAGACACTGGCTCGATCCATGGAGGGGTACCGGGGGCGGAAAGAGGGACTGGGCCAAAAACAGATTGTATGATCGAGGTGATGTCGTCGCTTGCCACCGTGACCGCCGCGCTGGAGCACCTTGCCCCGTTGCGGCTGGCAGCGGAGTGGGATTCTGTCGGCCTGCTTGTTGGCAGCCGGCGGGAACGGATCGGGCGGGTGCTCACCTGCCTGACGCTGTCGGCCGCCGTGGTTGATGAGGCGATCGGCGGGGATTTTGACCTCATCGTCACCCACCATCCCCTCCCCTTCCGTCCCGTCGCCCGACTCACCGATGCCACCCCGACCGGTGGCCTCCTCCTCGATCTCGCCCGCGCCGGCGTGGCGGTGTGGAGCAGCCATACCGCCTGGGATTCGGCAGTCGGCGGGATCAACGACCAACTCGCCTCCGCCGCCGGGCTTTCTGCCGTAACGCCGCTCATTCCCGATCCGGTCGCGCCGCTTGCCGGCTTCGGCAGGATGGGGCTCGCGCCGCCGGGGCTCTCCGTCGTCGAGTTTGCCCGCCAGCTCGCCGCCCATCTGGGGGCACCGGGAACCCATCTGGCCGGGGCCACCGACCGGGAGGTGAGCCGGGTGGGGATCGTCTGCGGAAGCGGTGCCGAGGGGATCCCGATCGCCCGTCAGGCCGGTTGCGACACCTTCGTGACGGGAGAATTGAAGCTCCACGACGCCCTCCATGCCGCCAGCTTGGGAATGCAGGCCATCGTCCTCGGCCACCACGCCAGCGAGCGGTTCTCGATGCCGGTGCTGGCCGATCGCCTCGCCGCCCTCGTGCCGGGGCTCGAATGCCGGGCAAGCGACGCCGAGCGTGATCCACTCATTCCCCTCTGCAGCCTGTGACACCTGTACCGGCGCGTTGCCCGACACTTTCCCGGCGCTACAATTCAAGGAGCGTCCGGGCCCTGAGCGAACTGAGATCTCCTGGCCCGTTACCGCACAGCCTGCCCTGCTTGCTAAGGATCCGCGATGCCCTCCCCCTCTCGATCCTCCCGCCACCCGGAAGCGTCTGACGCTGCCGGGAGCGGCGCGGTGCCCCGGCAGCCGAAGTTCCTCACGGCCCTGCCGGTCTTCAACGAGGTTCGGCATGTCGAGGAGGTCCTCGACGAGGTCCTCCGCTTCACGCCCCACGTCCTCGTCGTCGACGATGGCTCGACCGACGGCACGTCGCGGCTCCTCGCCGACCGGCTCGAGCGGCAAGGGGACATCCGGGTCGTTCGCCATCCGCAAAACCGCGGCTACGGTGCCGCCTTGGAAACGGCGTTCCGCGAAACGCTCTCCGGCGACTGGGACGGGCTGGTGACGATCGACTGCGATGGCCAGCATCAACCGCGACTCATCCCCGCGTTCATCGACGCTGCCACGATCATCGGCGCCGCGGGACATCCCGCCGCCCAGCTCCCCGACATCGTCTCCGGCAGCCGCTACCTCAAGGTCTTCGACGGCGACAGTCGTCCCCCCGAATCGCGTCGGCGGATCAACGAGACGATCACCGCCGAGATCAACGCCCGCCTAGGCCTCGCCCTCACTGACGCCTTCTGCGGCTTCAAGGCCTACACCCGCCGGGCGCTCGAGGCGCTCCATGTGACCGAGTTCGGCTATGCGATGCCGCTCGAGGTCTGGGTGCAGGCTTCGGTGGCCGGCCTCCGGGTCGTGGAACTCCCCGTTCCCCTCCTTTACCTCGATCTGGCGAGGAGTTTCGGGGGGGCTCTGGACGACGCCGAGACCCGTCTGGCCTACTACCGCGGCGTTCTCGACCGGGCCGAAGCCGCCGTGGCGGCGTCGGCGCATGACGCCGTCGCGTCGACACACGGGGCCGGCTGAACCTCCGGACGCCTCTCCTCCGGCCAGCCCATCGCACCCCATGACATCATCGTGGCCCTCCGCGACCCGGAGGTTTCGAGCCCCGTCCCTCTCGGGCACTCGGCTCATTCATCCGCCGATCGTGCCGACTGCGGACGCGCCGGCCGACGCCATCGAGACGCTCCTCGACAACAACCGCCTCCTCCGCGCCGCCTTCGACACGCGCATCGGTGACATGCGGCTGTGGGAACTGGTGGCCGCGACACGGCGCGAGGTGCTCACCGTCGCCGCCGAGTACACCGGCAGCTATCGCGACGTCGAACGGCCGCGCGACGTCGCCGACTGGATCGCGCGCCCGATCATCATGGGGGGACACCAACCGGAGCTCTTCCATCCGGGGGTGTGGCTGAAGAACTCCGCCCTCGATGCTTACGCCCGCCAGGTCGGTGGCACCGCGGTGAATCTCATCGTCGACACCGATCGCTGCCACCACACCGGCGTCGGAGTCCCGGTGGGAACGCCGCAGGAGGCGAAGCTCGAGCAGGTGCCATTCGACGGCCCGGGCCCCGACATGGCCTGGGAGGAGCGGGGGATCCTCGACGATCAGACGTTCGCCTCCTTCGGCGACCGTTGTTGCGATCTTCTCCTTCCGCTCGAGCCGGCGCCGATCCTGAGGCGCTGGTGGCCGCTGGTGATGGAACGGGCGGCGGAGACGCGCCGCCTCGGGATCGCGCTGGCCCAGGCCCGCCATCTCGTCGAATCCCGCTTCGGCCTGGAGACGCTCGAACTGCCGGTCAGCGAATTGGTGCGGCTGCCGACGGTGCTCGTCTTCACCGGATGGCTCCTGGCCCGCTCGCGCCAGCTCCATGAGGCCTACAACGCCGCGCTCGCCGAGCACCGTCGCGCCTGGCGTGTCCGCGGCCACGGCCGGCCGATGCCCGATCTGGCGGTCCGCACCGACGGCACCGCTGACGGGCCTTGGTTCGAAGTGCCGTGGTGGATCTGGTCACGCGATGATCCCCGCCGGCGGCGCGTGTTCGCCAACGCCGGCACGGCCGGCATGCTCCTCCTTTCCGACATGGAGACGCTGCGGGTCGAGCTTCCGATCACGCCCGACACCTCGTCATCGACGTGGGTCGACGCGCTGCAGCGGCTCGAGGGGCACGGCTTTCGGCTCCGACCACGGGCCCTGCTCACGACGCTCATCGCCCGCCTCCTCGTTGCCGACGTCTTCGTCCATGGGATCGGCGGCGCAGCCTATGACCGGATCACCGACGGGATCGTGCGTCGCCTCACCGGCTGCGATCCCCCCCGCTACGCGGTCGTCACCGGAACCCTGCGCCTGCCGATCGACGAGATCTTCCCCGCAGAGGCCGGTCGCGATCCGGTGGCCGAGCTCGCGGCGCTCCACCAGAAGCTCCGCGACCTCGACTACCATCCGGAGCGCCATCTGCCGCCACTTCAACAGCTCGCGCCCGACGTCCAAGAATTGGTGATGCAAAAGTCTCGCTGGATCGACACCTTCCCCACGCCGACGCTCGCGCGCAGGCGCTGTCGGGAAATCCGCGCCACCAACGACCGCCTCGCCTTCCACACGCAGCCGCAGCGGCAGCGATTGCTCGCACTGTCCGGGCCACTCGCCAATCGAATCCGCGCCGCGAAGGCGCTCGCATCCAGGGAACATCCGTGGTGTTTTTTCCAAGAAAAGACGTTGCGCCGCTTCCTGCTACTTGAGATCGACTGACAATCCGCCTATCCTTGCGGCCAACGGACTGTCGATGTCGCTCCAGGGATGAGGAGGCACCATGCCAGCGGAGGGTATGCGAAGGGGGAGTCGTTCCCAGGTTCACGCCGGTCGGCGCACGAGCCGCGGCGAGTCCGCTCCCCTGATCGCGGTCGGTACGATCGCCGCCGATCGAGTCTCGGAGTCGAACGTCGCCGACGCGATGGCAAACGATGCCGGGACGGAATCGCCCAGTCACGCCGACAGCCTCCGCCTCGCGGTCGTTGCCGAGCCGCGGACATCGGCCCGGCGGCGGATCGAGAAGCGTCCGGCGATCATTCACCTGCCGATCCATCCTGTCGCTCCCCGTCGTCCCCCGTCGTGGATGCTGGAGCAGTGCCAGGTCGCCCCAGCCCGGGCCGGTGACCAGAGCGAGATCATTCAGCTCCTCTCCGGGCTCCCGGTGGCCCCGACGCGGGCGGAGTTCCACGCGGCCGTCGACCATCCCGAGCACGATCCCGGCAACCGGCTCGTGGCCCGGCTGGCAGGGCGAATCGTCGGCCATGTCGAAGTCATGCCGCGGACGATGATGCTCGGCGGCGGTTCGGTCAACGCCGCGGTCATCGATCGGGTGGCCGTGCTGCCGGAATGCCGCGGAGCCGGTCACGGTCAACGCCTCGTGCAGGCCGCCGAAGATCGGATGCGGATGATGGGCGCAGCCGTCGCGTTCTCGCGAACGCGGATCGCGCCGTCGTTCCACGAGATGGGCTGGTCGGTTCTCGGTCGCGATTGCGCCACTCCCGGCCGCCCCACCGACATCCTTGCCAGGCTCCTCGAGCGTCCCACCCCGCTGGCCCGTTCGTCAGCCGGTGCCGTTCCTGCGGCCGGACGGTCGACCGAAGGGGTGACGATGCGGCAATGGCGCCACGTCGAACTCCCCGCCATCCTCCGGATCTACAACCAAAACGCGGCCCGCTTCGTCGGCCCACTCGATCGCGGCGAAGCCTACTCGCGTTGGTTGGTCAGCCGTGGGGCCTTCGATTCGATCCTCGTCGCCCTCGTCGGACAAGACCGCTACGACCTTCACGAGACGTCCGCCCGGATCGTCGGCTACTGCATCCAGGCGGGCCATCGGATCCTCGAGCTTCTCGCCGATCCGGAGTTCCCCGGCCTCGAGCGCGAGATTCTCGCCCGGGTGTGCGCCGAAGCGATCGAGAACGACCGTCAGGAGATCGTCTACGAGTCGAGCGCCGCCGATCCCCTCCACGCCGCCGTGGCAGGGGGCGAGAGCCTTGTGCAGCCCCACGACCGGATGATCGTCGCCAAGCTGATCCGCCCGCTCGAGGTCTTCCAGGCCGTGGCGCCTGCCACGGTAGCCAGGGCCGCGGCCGCGGGGATCCGCGAGGCTCTTGAACTGGGGATCGAATCGCCCGGCTTCCGCGGCTCGGTTGTCGTTGCCGACGGCAAGGCCACGGTGCAGCAGGGGCGGGTCGGCCGGAGTTGGCTGCGGCTGGCAGACGACGAGCTCGCCCGTCTCCTCCTCGGCCAGTGCGATCCGGTCGAGGCTGTGGCCCGGGGCACTATGGAGCCGTCGACGCAGATGGCCCAGCGGCTTGCCGGCATCCTCTTCCCCCGCCAGCCCCTCTGGTGTCCGGTGTGGGACGACGTGCCCGCCTGACCGTGCGGATCTGGGCCCTGGGCCGGCGTCGCTCGTTTGCCGCTCATGATCGGTTGCTACGATTCTCCGGTGTTCGTGTCTCGGTCACGCATGACACTCGCCCCGGGGACGCTCTCATGGCCTTGCGCCGAACGGTTGCTTTTGTTCTGATGCTCAACTCGCTGGCTGGTGCGCTCCCCGCCGCCGAGCCGCCGCCGACGGCGACCATCCCGGCGGTGTCGCTGCGGCCCTCCGATCGCTTCGCCCGGCTCCAGTGGGATGCCACCCACGCAGGCACCGCCCCGTGGGGCCACTGGGGGGATCAGCCAGGGCACTACATTTCCTGGTCGAACCACTCCAATCGGCTTGTTCCCGTCTACACGTTTGGCATTGGCCTCGATGGAGTGGCGGGGGAGCAGAGTCCCTACCGCAGCGAGGATCGGCTCCGGGCGATCTACGGCCGGCTCCCCGAGCACACGCTCAACCCTGCTGCCGAATACTTCGACCAGACCGACGTCCATGCCCTCCAGGTGGCGGCGGCCGCCGCCGGCAAGCGGCGGATCATCCTCATGGTCTTCGATGGGATGGACTGGACGACGACGCGCACCGCCGCAATCGCACTCTCGGGGAACGTGGCCTACGATTCCGGCCGCGGCACGGGGCTCTCCTTCCAGGATTACGCCGGTGCCCCGACCGCCTTCGGGTTCTGCTCCACGAGCCCCGCCAACGACGGCACGAAGGTCGACGTCGACGCCCAGGCGCTCAAGAACCCTGGCGGCGACAAGGCTGGTGGCTACGACGCAGCGATGGGGGGCGCAACGCCGTGGGACCCGATCGCCCAGCCCACGTACCTGATCGGCCGGGATCGCTACCACCCTCACGCGGTCTGTGATTCGGCCGCCTCGGCCACCGCCTTCTGCTCCGGCCGCAAGACCTACAACGACGGAATCAACGTCGATCCCGCCGGGAAACAAGTCGAGCCGATCGCGCGCACGCTCCAGAAGCAGGGGTGGGCCGTCGGCACCGTGACGAGCGTGCCGATCCCCCATGCTACGCCGGCCTGCGGCTACGCCAACAACGTCAGCCGCGACGACTATCAGGACATCACCCGCGACATGGTCGGCCTCCGCTCGGTGTCGCACCGCGGTGAGCCACTGCCTGGCCTCGACGTCGTCATCGGCTGCGGGTTTGGCGGCGACACCCCCGACGACTCGAAGCAACAGGGAATCAACTACGAACCGGGGAACAAGTACGTCGCTCCCTCGACGCTCGCCGCGATCGATGCCGGAAAGGGGGGCCGCTACCGAATTGCCCAGCGGACGGCGGGGCGGAAGGGGGCGGAGGTGCTCGCTGAAGGGGCAGCCGCCGCGATCGCCGGCGGGGAGCGCCTGTTCGCCATCTTCGGCACCAAGCCCGGCAATCTCCCCTTTGCCACAGCCGACGGCGGCTACGACCCGGTGCTCGTCTCCGAAGAGGGGCGGAAGAAGCTCTTTGCCCTTGGTGAACAATCGGGCCTGGGGCTGAAGTACAGCCAGCCGATCCACTACACCCCGGCCGACATCGACGAGAATCCGACGCTCGCCGAGATGACGGTGGCGGCGCTCGACGTCCTTGCTGCGAAAGAAAAGCCCTTCTGGCTGATGGTGGAGGCGGGGGATGTCGACTGGGCGAGCCATGGCAACGACATCGATGCGGCCATCGGCGCGGTGAAAAGCGGCGACGCCGCCTTCCGGGCGATCACCGGCTGGGTCGAGGGGCACGGCGGCTGGGACGACACGGCCGTGATCGTGACGAGCGACCACGGCCACATGTTCGTGCTGGAAAAGCCCGAAGCCTTTGCCCGGTGAGGGCACGAGGCCGGAGCGGTGCGGTGGCCGGTTTTTGCAGGACAGGAACGCGATCGCCCTGCAGGCCAAGGCGTCGCCCGGATTCTGCCGGTCTCCGCTGTGGCCTCACAGCCCGAGTTCCGCGAGGCCCTCTTCCCATGGCACCGCCAGCACGCCGTCGATCCGCTTCCGGAGGGGATCGCGGGAGAAACAGTAGGCATCGGCCCCAGGGAAGTCGGGGAGGAAGCGTGACAGGTCGCGCACGTGCCGCGGCTCGACGCGGTCGGTCGATTTGATCTCGATGAGTGCCGGCGGCCGACCGGGGCGATCGATGATCAGATCGATCTCGGCGTCGTCCTTCGTACGGAGGTAGGAGAAGCGGTAGTCGTTCTGGCAATAGTCGCTGGCCCGCACGATCTCCAGGATCACGAAGTGCTCGAAGGCCCGGCCGTAGCCGCCGGTTCGGGGCACGAGGTCGACGGTCAACGTACCGGCCAGGGCCCGGCAGACGCCCGGATCAAACCACCAGAATTTCGGCGACTGCCGCTGCCGCTTGCGAACGGAGGCGTGCCACGGCTCGAGCATGAAGCCCAGATGGGTGTCCTCCAGGATCTCGAAATAGGAGGCCACCGTCTTGTGATCGACACCGATGTCACGGGCAATGTTCGAGCAGTTGAGGATCTCGCCATTGGCCTGGGCCGCCACTTCGAGGAAGCGCCGGAAGGGATCGAGCCGCCGGATGACATGCTCCGCCCACACCTCTTCGCGCAGATAGGTTCGGGCATAGGCCCGCAGGTAGCTCGATCGATCGGCCTCGGCGGTGAACGAGAACACCGTGGGGAGCGTGCCGAAGCGCAGGCAGGTGGAAAGCTCGAAGGCCGATCCGAGCTCGCGGCTGGTCAACGGAAACAGGTGCCGCACGAACGCCCGGCCGGCGAGCAGATTGACCGCCCCGCGCTTCAGCTTCCGGGCACTCGATCCGGTCATGGCGAAGCGGACACGCCGGCCGCCGGGACGAGGCTGTTCGATCGCGGCATGCACGACGTCGAGGAGGAGGGGCACCTTCTGGATCTCGTCGATCACTACCCAATCGACCGCCGAAGCAGCATCGATTTGCTCCCGCAATTCCCCCGGCCGGAGGCTGTAACGGTGCTCGAGCTCCGGGTCGAGGAGATCGATCCAGAGCGTGGCACGGGCCCCGAAATGCTCCCGGAGAAGCGTCGACTTCCCCGTGCCGCGCGGCCCGAGGAGCAGCAAACTGCTCGAT
>CAJAYZ010000463.1 GCA_903949225.1 uncultured Planctomycetaceae bacterium | reverse complement strand
GATCAGTCTCGGAGAATCGATGGAGTTCACCCTGGAGCGATGGGTTTCCGCCGACGAGATCCTGGTCGCACTGTCCGCGGTTTCTCCGACGGCATTCGGCGACCTCTACGCCCGGGTCGGCGGCCCATGACCTGCGCCCGCCGGCGGCGATTCTGCTTGGATATCGGCCCCACGAGGCCCGCGTTGCGATCATCTCGAAGGCATTCTCCGGCTGTCCTGCTGCAAGCCCCTCCCAACCACTCCCTTGCCTGCCATGAAGCCCTTTCGCGGCCCATCCCTCCTTGCCGCTCTCGCCATTCTTTCAGCCACCCACGCGGTCGGGGCGGGGCCGGAGGTCGTTTTCGATCCGACCGGTGACTTCCAGGTCGCGCCGCACGGGGCGGGAAATGTGTATGCCCCGGAGATCCTCGTTGAGAACGGCGTCTACCGGATGTGGTATGGAGCGCAAGGGCGCGACGGCCACGATCGGATCCTGCTTGCCGAGTCGCCAAACGGCCTCGCGTGGGAGCCGAAGGGGGTGGCTCTCGACCATGGCGATGCCAACCATGTCAACGACCCATCGGTCGTGAAGGTGGGCGACACGTTCTTCCTGTATTACACCCGGGCCCCGGTCGACGTCCGCGACGAGATCGCCCTGGCGACCTCTGCCGATGGGGTCACCTGGCAGGAGCAGGGGACGGTGTTGGGCCCCGGCGCCGACGGCGCGTGGGATTCGCTCCTCGTCGGCAGGCCGAGTGTCCTCCATGAGGATGGCCGCTTCCGGATGTGGTACGACGGCCGGCGCGACCTGCCGGTGGGCGCTCCGGCGGCAGGCGTGCCGAAGTCCGACCGCTCGGTTCGGGCCGTCGGCTACGCCGAATCGGTCGACGGCCTCACTTGGACGCGGCCGCAGGCGGAGCCCGTCTTCGGGGAAGATGCCGGAGGCGTCCACGTTGTCCGGGTCGGCGCCACGCTCGTGATGACCTCCGAATCGCGGAATGGCACCCGGCTCGCCACGAGCCCCGATGGCCTCGCCTGGAAGTCGAAGGGGCTCTTTGCGGAACGCTCTGGCGCCGACGTCGACCGCTTCGGCCACGTCACGCCGTTTCTCCTTCTTGAGCCCGAGCGCGTTACGCTCTTCGCCGGCGCCGCCTCGAAGGGCTCGTGGGATCGCAACCGGATCGTGCGGGTGCCGCTTTCCCCGCAGCAACGGGCACGCGTTGGAATCCGATAGCCGCTGACTCCCACCGGCCAAAACCCCGTTGAAGGACCCATGACCACCCCCGACGAAGCACTTCTCGTGGCCTTCGAGATCCACGCCCCTGAGCGGATTCGGGAGGTCTTGGCGGCGGGATTCGATGTCACGCAGCCCGTGAACGGCCAACGACCGATCAACGCTTTAATCGAGATGTACTTCCGCTCCGACCGCTTCCCCGAGTGCCTACGCCTCCTCCTCGACCGCGGGGCCGTCCTCGACGACCCCAAGCTCTTGCCGGTGCTCCTTAATGATCCGGAAGCCCTCGAGGCCGCCGTCAGGGTCGATCCGACGCTGCTCGCGTATCGAACGTCGCTTGTCTCCACCTTCACCCCGCTCTCCGGGGCGACCCTGCTCCACGTCGCCGCCGAATACGGCCATCTAGCCGCGGCCAGGAAGCTCATCGAGCTCGGTGCAGATGTGAACGCCAGAGCCGCGGTCGATGAGCATGGCATGAACGGCCACACACCCCTCTTTCACACGGTCAATTCCAACGCCAACCGCTCGGTGCCCGTCATGAAGCTCCTCCTCGACGCCGGAGCCCGCACCGACATCCTGCTTCCGGGCATCGTGTGGGGCCGGGGCTTCGCGTGGGAGACGACCTGCTTCGACGTCACGCCGATCTCGTACGCCCAGCTCGGCCTCCTCCCGCAGATGCAGCGCACCGAGGAGGATTCTTACGCCAACGTACGAGTGCTGCTCGAGGCCTCGCGGCGGGCCGTTCCGCCCCTTGCGAATGTTCCCAATCGCTATCTTGCGCCGTGACGCCGAGATCGG
>CAJAYZ010000462.1 GCA_903949225.1 uncultured Planctomycetaceae bacterium | reverse complement strand
GTGAGGCGATGTCATAGAGCGTCTCGCCCGTCCACTCGAGGCTCGGCACGAGGTTTTGCTTGTCCAAGCGGGCGCGCTGGTTGAACTGCTCGTCCTCGCGTTCGATGAAGCGATAGAGCTCCTCGGGAAGGAGGAGCTTGAAGCCGAGCCCGGGGGACTTGAGGAACTTGTTGTCGAGCATCGGCCAGACGAGCAGCCGCATCCGCTCTGCCTGCCCATTGACGGCATGCGGCTCGTCGACCCGGTCGACGATGACCACCATCCCGGTGTAGCCGAGGGCCGCGAGCACCCCCTGAAACTTCGCCAGCAACTCGTACCGATCGTCGCTGCGGGCATGTTTTGGCAGCGGTTGGCCGGCGAGATCGACCTCCGGCATCCGCGCCAGGGCTTGGGTGAGTTGGCCGGTGGTCCGATTGCCGGTGCGCATGCTGCGGACGATCCGCCGCGCGGTCCACCAGGCGCGCCCCCGCCGCCACAGCCAAGGTGCCCACGCGGCCGCGAGCAACGCCCATGGCCACCACCACCGCGTCCAATCGAGACTCCCCTGAACGGCCCCCGACACGAGTGCCCCGGCCATCAGCGCCGTGGCCACCATGCCGAGCCACCAAGACCAGGACGACTTCCAAGTCTTGTAACCGACGATCCGGCGGAGCCGGGCCCAGCGCGAAGGGAACGTCTCGCCGGTCGACTGGTCGTAGCAGGCAGCCAGGAGCGCGAGATCCCGCGCCTGCGGGCCGGCGAGCCGGTGCTTCTCTCGTCCGCCCCCCTCGAGGAGCTTCGTGACGAGTTGCGTCGTGCCGATGGCAAGGATGGCGTCGATGTGATCCCACAATTTCCAGTGGGCAAGCACCTTCTCCACTGGCCGCTTCGGGCCGACCCGATCGATGAAGCGATCGAGGAACGGATTGAAATCGTCATAGAGGACGACGAACGTCTTCCGGTCGGGATGATCGACGTCGTGGCGCTCGAACTGCCTCACCATCTGCAGCTTGAGCGCGGTCTTCCCCGCCCCCTTCTCGCCGAACACGATCGCCGTGCTCGGGTCGTCGGGGTTGCCGTAGATCTTGTCCCAGGCCGGATGGAAGGTCGACTCCAGGCAGGTGCGCTTGAAGACGGTGTCGTTCTGCGCGTCTTCCTCCGCGAACGGATTGCCGGCGATGCGATGGTGGTCGAGGAAGTCCTGAATCTTCATGTCGGCAAACGACTCCGTGGGCGGGATCGGGAGAGCAGAACTATCACTTGCCAGCGGGCACGAGACCTTCGACCATCGTGCGGAATCCGTCGGCATGCTTGGCCACGGTCTTCCCAGGTCCGTAGAACTTCAGAAAGTAATTGCCACGGTCGGGTGTTTCCACGATCGCCGCGAGCATCCGGTAGTCGGGGCGGTCGACGGCCTTTCCGCCGGCAAACGGCCCGGCCGGGGCGTCTTTGTAAGTGCCGGTGATGTCGACGATCGTCACCTCGCAGCCGGCGAGCTTGAGCTTCTTCGTTGTCGCCTTGTCCTTCGTGTCGCTGCCGTCGGCCTGGGCGAACTGGCCGAACCAGCGATCGACGTTGGCCTGCACGCTCCCACCGGCTCCCATCACCGTCATCCGCCCCGGCTGAACCCCTTCCCCTTCCGAGGGAATCGAAAACTCGGTCTCCACGATCGACGACTTCGGCTGCACGCGCTTCCAGCCCTCCGGGGCGGCGAGCGAAAATCCACCGTCGGCGATCGTGTAGGCGAGCGCATCAGCCTCGGCCTGCCAGGCGTGGGCAGGGGCCGCGAAAGCGACGAGGGCGACCAGGGCGAACAGAGCGACCGAGGAGACCAGGGATACCAAGAGGGGACGGGCGTGCATGGAAGCGCTCCGGAACGGTGGCAGGGGCGATGGGATGAAACGAGCGGTCGAATCGACGGTCAAATCATGGTAGCAGCGTGACGAAAGTGCCGTGAGAGGGTCAATCAGCGGCGGGCGGCAGGAGTTCGGGGAGGGTTTCCAGGGCCACCATCTCGGCCAGCCCCGCCTCCACCATCTCTTTGCCGGAGACGTAGCGGTGGGTCTTGATCCACCGGGCGATGAGGTCGTGCGACCGTCCGAAGAGGTCGCACAGCATCCGGTCCATCTCCCCTTCAATTTCAACGAAATGGCGCGACCACTCGGCCGCCTCCGTGATCCCGATGTGCTCCTCGCTCTGCCACTTCATCGGATGGAAGAGAAACACGCTGAACGGTGTCACGAGCCGGCGGACGCAGGTCGCAAACGGCCACAGCGCGGCCGAAGAACACTCGCCGCCGACGATCCCCGTCGCCCGCACGCCACGGAGCTTCATGAGCGTCGAGAGCGCCATCGCGCAGTAGGGATTCCCCCCGGGTGAATCGAACCAGATCGTGCACTCCCCTCCCGGTGGCACGCCGAGGAGTTTGTCGGTGAGGTCGGCCTCGTTGTCGGTGAGATCTCCGACCAGTGCGATCTCGAGCGGCCCACGCTCCTCGTCGCCTCGATCGCGCTTGCTCGGGCGGTCTGACGGGCGGCGCCGCACCTCCCCTCCCCGTCCGAGACTGGGTCGGGCAGGGAAGCCTCGACGGGCTCCAGTGCCGCGGGCATGCCGGCGGCCGGCGCTTGGTTCTCTCGACATACGCGACAGGTCCTTTGGGTCAGCTGCGGTAGTCGCCGTGACAGGTGTCACACGATTTCTTGAGATCACCGACCGCAGCCCGGACGGCATCGTAGTCGGCCCGCCGCGCGGCGTCGCGGGCCCGCACGGCCGCATCGCGCATCGCGGCGGCATAGCCCCGGTAGGTGTCGTCGTCGTGGTACTCGAAAGCCTTCTGCTGGATCACCTCCCCGATCGCAGCGACCAGCTCCACCTCGCGGAGGAGGGCATCGACCTGCTTTTCGAAGGCATCCTTGGAGGCGACGATCCCCCCGGCCACCTGCTCGGCTGCATCAAGACGGCTCATGAGAGCCGGCCGAGCGGCCACCTGGCTCCAGGCGAAATCTTCCTCCCGGTCTGCCTTTTTCTCGGGGGAGCCGCCATCGAGAAGGGCTTCGAGGTCTGCGGCCCGGGCCTTCGCTTCGGCGAACGAGCCGTCGGTCCCCACCTTGCAATTGAATCCGACGCGGGCGAAGAGGTCGCGGGCGTTCTCGGCGTCCTTCTTCCATCGCACATCGCCGTCGTGGGCGGCGATCACCCCGAATGCCAGCGCGATCGAGCTGAAGGCCTCGCGGGCCTTCTCATAGCCCCCTCCCTTGAACTCCGAGGCGGAGGCGACCGCCGCGGCAACCACCTTCCGCTGCTCCTTCACCTCGTCGGCGAGCGTGTCGGGAGAGAACAGCCCCGACCAGCGAAAGCCGCCGCCACTTTCTCCACTGCCTGCCACCGCGCCGCTGTTCGGTCCGGCCAACCGCGCCGACGACGTGGCGACGAAATCGGGGCGTTCCCCTTCGAGGGTGGTGAAGGCGTCGTCGAGAAAAGCCGATTTCGACGTCTTGTCCCAGTCCTTGACCGCCGGAGGCTTGGCCCGTTGCCGTTCCCGGGGACGTCGTCCCCCCTGAGCCGCGTCGCCGATCGCCGCACCGAGAGCCAGCGCGATCGCCACGAGCACGATCACCCCCGGCAAGACGATCCGCGGAGCGCCGGGAGACGGGAGGGAGCAAAGCCCAGGGGACGCCATCGGGAGGAGAGGCTGGCGTCGAGGCGCCGTGTTTGGATCCATGTCCATATCCATATCCAAGCCCGAATCATCCATGACCGAATCCATGGCAGCGGATCCCCGGAAACGACGGGAGGGGAGGAAGAGAAGGAGCAGGGCAGAGGGGGGCACTAAACCGCCCATCCTATCGCTCTGACCGGGGGCCGCCACTCGCTGGCGGCCATTTCTCCGTCTGTTTTGCACCTTGACCAGCATCGCCGGCGTCGTCACTCTCCGCCCCGATCGTTCCCGCCGGCAGGCCGCCTTTTGATCGAGGCCCGCCGAAACGACACGACCCTTCAAAACAAGCCGGAATGGAGTCCAAGATGAGCCTCAAACCCCACTGCCCCCCTGCCACCTCGCACGTCGGCCGCTGGTCTCTCTGGACGGCCAGCTTCCTTGCTGGCTGCGCCGCGGTTTCCGCCATCGTCCTCTCCGGCTGCTCCGGCGGCGGGGGAGCGGCGACGGCCGGGGCGAAGTCGGGGGGAACCGAATCGGCCAAGGCGACGGTGGTGGAGTTCCTTGAGGCGATCAAGCGGGGTGACGACGCGGCCGCGTCGTCGATGCTGACCACGGTAGCGCGGACGAAGACCGAGGAGCTCGGCCTCACCGTCGCGCCCCCGGTGAACCCCTCCGCCCGCTATCAGGTGAAGGCTTGCGAGTCGATCGGCGACTCCGGCGAGCTCGTCCATGTCGGGACGGTCTGGTCCGACGTCGACGAAACCGGCCAGGAGAGCAACGAAAACATCGTCTGGGTCGTCCGTCTCGATCCGGAGGGCTGGCGGGTTGTGGGCATGGCCATGAAGGTGTTCGACGACATGGATCCGCTCCTGCTGAACTTCGAAGACCCGGATGACATGATCGCGAAGCAGGAGATGGTGGCCGTCGAGATGCAGCGTCGGGCCCAGGCCGCCGAGCAGGCCGACGGGGATTCCCCCGCCTCGACCTCCGGCACCACCGTTGCGCCGGCCACCCCGGCACAGCCGGCCGCCGCGACTGCCGCCCAGCCGGGGGGCGAGCGCCGCCGCTGAGTTCCCGGCGGGCCTTGCCCGCCGGCCGAAAGAGCACAAAAAACCTTGCAGGCGACCGGGAGGGATTCCCCCCCGGTCGCCTTTTTTTGCATTTTGAGGCGTGCCTTCCCCCCCCACTCCCCCCCTCCATCGCCGGTATTCCTGGCACAGACGGCCCAGACGACCGGCTAGAACCCCTCTTTGTGGTGAGGCCGCGGCCGGGACCGGTTCTTGACACCTCCCCCCCGGCTGTTAGCCTTCTACCCAGATTCCCTAGACGGCAATCTTTCGCCAACCCGCAGCACTTACAGGGCAGTGCCGCTGGTTGTCGGAGTGTTCCGACGTGGGGCTCTCCGCTCTGGGTGGCTGACGCCATCCGGACTGGCAACGTCTTTGCTGCGGTCCGGTGGCCGTCCCGGATCAGAAGCGGTTCGTGACGGCTGATTCGGGTCGCGTAGCGTCCGATTTTTTCTTCCTGGAGAATAGATATGAAGCGTTTCCTCGGTTCCGCGGTTGCGATGCTCGTCGCGCTGGTCGCCATCGGCCTCGTCGGCGGTGAGTCGGGTGCGGTTGCCGGCCACGGTTGTCATGGCCGCAAGGCGGGCGGTGGTCTGCTCGCCAAGCTCCACGCCAAGAAGGGCTGCCACGGCGCTGCGGCTGCCGAAGCCGCTCCGGCTTGTGATTCGGGCTGCGAGGCTGCTCCGGCTCCGGCTCCCGCTCCGGCCGCTGCTGCCAGCTGCCACGGCAAGAAGCGTGTTGGCCTTCTCGCCAAGCTCCACGCCAAGAAGGCTTCCCGTGGTTGCCACGGTGCCGCCGCCCCGGCCGCTCCGGCCTGCGACAGCGGCTGCGGCAGCTGTGGCGATGCCGCCCCGGCTTCGAGTGGCTGCTCGAGCTGTGGCGACTCGGCTCCCGCTTCGAGCGGTTGCTCGAGCTGCGGTGGCAGCGAGATGGTCGAGGGTGGTGCCGTTTCGAGCGGTTGCTCGAGCTGCGGTGGTGACTCGGCTGGCTACGCCGTCGAGGGTGGCATGGTTTCCGGTGGTTGCCCGAACGGCGACTGCAGCGGTGCCAGCGTGATCTCCGAGGGCGTGCCGACCGAGGCTGCTCCGGTTGCTGCTCCGGCCGTCCCGGCTGTTCCGACCGAGGCCCCGGCTGCTCCGGCCGCCGTCGGCACCTGAATCGTCCGGCGATCGTCCCTCGCTTGCCTGCCCTGAGGCACGGGTCGATCGTCGCGGGGATTCAACGATGGCTCGCAAGAGTCGTCCCAATCCAGACCGGGCCTCCCGCAAGGGGGGCCCGGTTTTTTTTGCGCCCGGCGCGATCCCGCCAACTTTTCCCCGCCCTGCCCCGTACAGTCGCGGGGGCGTTCCCGCCGGCCTTCTGGCCGCTGCTCCATGACTCCTTTTTCCCGTCCTCCCCCTCGGTAGGATGAACCGACTTCCGTCGACCCGAGCCCGGCGACGCCCGCAGGTGATTCACTGTCATGACAGATCGCATTCACCCTGACGCCTCTGCTTCCCTCCCGTCTTCTTCCTCCTCCGCTGGTGCCATGCCGACCGACACGCTCGCTGCTCCGCCGACCGCTGCCGCGAAGGGATCTTGGACCGGCGTGCTGGCCACGGGGGGGCTGGTGTTGCTCGGCTTGATCCTCCTTGGCGGGGCGGTGGTGCCGTGGTGGCTTTCGGAGCCTTCGCGGGTGACCGCGTGGGTGTCGCGCAACGTCCCCAACCTCCACGGCCGGGTGGAGATGGCAAAGGCCACCTTCACCTGGCTCGGGCCGATCGTCTTCGAGGATGTCGTGGTGGTGCCCCAGAACGGCGCCCGCGAGCCGGTGGTGATCCAGCGGATCGAGGCCTCCCACGGCATCGCTGCATTCCTCCTCTCCGGGGGCGACGTCGGGCACGTCACTGTCGAAGGGCTCGAGACGCATCTGGTCTTCAACGAGGATCGCAACTCCAACGCCACCGGGCTGTTCGTCGATCCGGGCGAGCAGGGTGAGCAGGGCGATCAGGACAAAGGCAACCGTCCTCCGCGGAAGACGCCCCTCCGCATGGTGCTCGACGTTGTCGATGCCCGCGTCCGGATCGAGGGGCCCTGGTCGCCCGATCCGTGGATCAGCGATCCGATCGACGTCGAGCTCCGCCTCGCCCACACGCCGTCGGGTGAGGCAAGCGAATGGACGCTCAAGCCGACGACGATCCTCGAAGAAGCCCTCCTCGAGCCGGCGGTGGCACAAGGGGTGCTTGCCTACATCGCGCCGGTGTTGGCCGATGCCACGCGCACCAGCGGCCGATTCTCCCTCGCGCTCGACGGGGGCACATTCCCGGTGGGGGTGCCGGAGAAGTCGGCGTTTTCTGGCAGGCTCACGATGCACGCAGTCGACCTTGGCCCGGGGCCGCTGGTGACCGGGATCCTCGCGGCGCTGCCTGGTCGGATCCAGGTGCCGACGTCGATCCGCGTAGCCGACGATTCGCAGATTGCCTTCCGGATGGAAGACCGGCGGATGTGGCACGAGGGGCTCGAGTTCGGATTTCCGCTGGCGCGTGTCGGGAGCCGGCTCGACCTCACGTCGAGTGGCTCGGTGGGGCTCGACGACAAGGTGCTCGATCTCAAGCTCGCCCTTCCCTTCCCGGCCGATCTTCCCGCCGACCGCCCCGTGCTCGCCACGCTTGCCGGCAAGACGGTGTCGATCGGGATCGGTGGCAAGCTCGGTGAGCCGCGGATCGACTTCGACGGCTCGATCCGCGGTGTCGCCGCCGACGTGATCGCCGGAACGATCGATCGCCTCCTCAATCGGCCCGCTGCCGCTCGAGGCCAGTCGCCCGCGCCCCAGGCCGGCGCTCCGTCGCCACGGCAGCCATCCCCGCCGCCGCAGCCGGGCTGGTCGCCCGGGCAGGAGGAAGGAGCCGACGTCACCGCCGACGAAGCTCGAACAAGCGGTGCTCAGGCGGGCGATGCCAATGCCTCTGCTCAAGCCGAAGCCCTTCCCGCGCCGCCACCGCGGCCGGGGTGGTCGCCGATCAAGCGACCGGGGCTGGGGCCGCAAGCTGGCCAAGAGTTTTCAGGTGGCGATCGTGCCGCGGCGAAGGATCAGCCGCCGGCGGAGTTTGCCGGTGGGGCCGACGCCCGGCCGCTCGCGGAGGGAGCAGACGCCCCTGCTGAGGCGCCGCTGCCGAAGCAGGGGACGGCGCAGATCATCGATGAGCTCAAGGATCGGCTGGCACCGCAGATGGCCGATTCGCCTCAGACCGATCGGGTGATCGACCTGGTGGGCGGGCTGATCGACGAGGTGGCCCGCCGTCGCGCTCAGCGGGCTACGGCGGAAGCGGCCAGCGGCCAGCAGCCAGGGCAAGCCGCGCCCGCGGGAGCCCAGCAGGCGCCGGGCGGGCCGGGGGCAGCGGGTGCGCCGGCAGGGCCGCTCGGGGGTGGGCCACGACGTGGCCGCCTGCTCCGTCGGCTGTTGCAGCCGGAGCAGCCAGGCCAGCCGGCCGCGCCGCCGCAGGGGCCAGCCGGGCCGTGAAACGCGCATGCCGAGGGGCCCTCGTGCATGTGGAAAATGTCTGCTAAGCTTTGAAAAGTTCGCGGGCGTAGCTCAGTTGGTAGAGCGCTAGCTTCCCAAGCTGGATGTCGAGGGTTCGAGTCCCTTCGCCCGCTCTTGATTTTGTCGCGGCCAAGCCGCGAAAAGTCCTTCTTTTGCGGGGCTTTGCAGGCAGGAGCCAAAGCAGCCCCGTCTGAGTGCGGGGCTGAAACAACGGCCGTGCATCCCAATTTTTCCATGTTCTGGAAAATGGAACATATGATGGCGGGATGCAACTCAGCCCGCAAGACCTGGTCGTCTCCTTGAAGCTGGCCCTCCAGCCAGGGCTCACGTTCCAAAAGCTCGCTGACGCCCTTGGCCTGAGCGTCTCGGCCGTTCACCGCTCGGTGACGCGGGCCAAGGCTGCGGGCCTCCTTCTCGCCGACCGGCAGCCGAATCGTTCAGCCCTCCTCGAGTTTGTGCTCCATGGCGTCCGCTACGCCTTCCCGGCCGTCCGCGGCGGCATGACGCGGGGAATGCCTACGGCCCACGCGGCGCCGCCGCTGGTCGACCTGATCGTTCAGGACAACGACCCCGTCCCGGTGTGGCCCGATCCGCAGGGAGAGACCCGCGGCACGTCGTTTAAGCCGCTCTACCGCGCGGCCCCGAAGGCGGCCCGCGCTGATGCCAAGCTCTACGAGTGCTTGAGTCTGATCGAAGCCCTTCGGGGAGGGCGGGCCCGTGAGCGGAATCTGGCCAAGGAGCATTTGACGAGGCTGCTCGATGGCTAAGCAGGAGACACCGAATCTGTTCATGCTCCGCGACGTAACGCGTCGCATCGAGACGCTCCTCCCTCGTCTCGCCTTCCTCGGCGGAGTCGTCGTGGAGCTGGAGACCGGCGACGTGCCTGCCCTCCTTGAGGGGCATCTCGCCCCGGATGAAGCGAGCCAGTCCCGCGCCGGCTTGGTCCTGTCGCGAATCGAAACCATCTCCCGCCTCGGCTGACGGTCCCCACGCCCGGATCAAACACCCATGCCGATGAAACTTCTGGCACGCCGGGACGCAGAAGACGTTGTTGCCGCCCAGCTTTTCCCGGACGCTGAGAGTCAGGACCGTCTGCCGCTCGTGCTTGATCGGATCCGCAGCCTCTCCGCCGTCGGCCATGACTGAAGTATTCACCGCCCTAGCCGGTATGGTGGCAGCAACGCCCCCCCGGGGCCAAACCTCATGGCCCGCCTTCACGATGAGCCGCTCGAGCGGCCTTATCCGTTTTCGGACTGCGGGTCCTGAGCCACTTCAGCCGCCAGGTCGTCGGTAAGAAACGGCAACCGTTGCTGCGGATCCAGCAGTTGCTGCGGATCGGGGACCGGCGGACTGGGCCTACGCTTCGATCGACCGGCGCTGTCACCGCCGTCACCGAAGAGGGTGCGACGGACCGGATCCTGCTGCATCGCGCCGCGGCGATCCTTGCGGCTGCCGTGACGGTGGGCCACGTCACGGGCCTCGGCCCGCGACTCGGGAGCGCTCCGCACGATCGCAAGACGTCGCTTGGCCTCCCGCACCGCGACGATGTGGTCGACGAGCGGCGCCGGGTAATCGCGGCCGATGATGCACCCGGACGTCTGCTGCACGTCCACCGGCATCGTCCACGGCATGTGGACATAGGCCGGCGGCAGACCCGCGAGCTCCGGCACCCAGCGGCGAATGAAGATCCCGCGCGGATCCTGATCGATCGCCTGCTTCGTGGGATTGTAGATCCGCAGCGTATTGATGCCCGTGGTGCCCGATTGCATCTGCAACTGCGACCAGTGGATGCCCGGTTCAAAGTCGAGGAAGTGACGGGCGAGATGCAGGCCCGTGGGCCGCCAATGCAGCCAGAGCGAGTAGCTCGCAAACGACACGAGCAGGGCCCGCATTCGAAACGTCAGCCAGCCCGTCGCCAGCAGGCTTCGCATGCAGGCATCGACGAGCGGGTAGCCGGTGTGGCCCGACTGCCAGGCGGCGAGCCGCTCTGGCACAACCTCACTCTCGCGCAGGCCGTCGGCCGCCCTCAGCATGTTTTCAAACTCGATCGCCGGCTCGTCCTCCAGCTTCTGCATGAAGTGGCAATGCCAGTGGAGCCGCGACTGAACGCCCTTGAGGCTCCGCAGCCAGGCCTTGCACTCCGCCTTCTCCCGCGGGCTCTCAGCCGTAGCCAGAGCGGCCTGCACGTCGAGCCGCCGAGCCTCGCTCGCCTGCCAGACCCGCCGCATCGAGAGCGCGCCAAACGCGAGTGCGGGGCTCAATCGAGAGCAGCTCGTCGCGGCCGACACCGGGCTACTGATGCCACCGGAATAGTGGCGGCCGCGTTGTTGAAGAAAATCGTCAAGCACCTCGCTTGCCGCCCGTTCGCCACCCCGCTGCCGGTCTTTCGTGTCGGCCGGCAGGCCGAGCTCGCGGCACCCGAGAATGCCGAGCGAGCCGAGCCGCTCGACGATATCGCCCCCGCCGCGACCGGTGCTGCGCGGCACGCTGACGCACGCGGCTGTCATGCGTTTCTCCCAGAGTCGGTTCCAGCCGTTTCGCGTAGCGAGCCTCCGCACCACACCGGTCTGAGGCACTTCGAGCAGCTCGATGCCGGCCGTCCGCGCCCAGCGTCTGACGCGCCGGTCGCGGGCATAGGTCACGCCCGTGCCAGTCTCCTCGTGGGCCACGAGGAGCCGAAAGCCTGTCTCGTTTCGGAGGTGTTCGAGACTCGCCACCGCCTCGCCCCGCCGCGTGACAAGCCGGATGCTCTTGCGGCGGAGGGCGGCCTCGAGGTCCGCAAGGCATTCGGCCTGAAACGCCGTGTGGCTCGAATCCCATTCGGGCTGCGCGAGCACCTCCGGCTCGTACACAAACACGGCAAACACGGCGCCGCCGCGGGCCCTGGCCACCGCCTCCGCGAGCGCGGCGTGATCGTCCACGCGGAGATCGCGCTTCAGCCAGACACAGACCGGAGGACAGGAATCGGGCATGACAGACACGTCCTGTTCACCCAGGCACCTAGCCCGGCGGAAGATACCCGGCAGCAGTATAGGGCCTCAGTTGGCCGACGATCCGCCCGACCCGCGACCAGAGCTTTCGCTAACGCCACCACGGCGCGAGCAGTCGCTCGAGCGGCAGGCCGGTGAATCGCAGACTCGCCAGACTCGCAAGCGCCACCGCCGGCATCACCCAGATCGTGGCCAGCCGCCACCGGCGCGGGATGCCGGCGATCGACGCCAACCACACGAGTCCGATCGCCACCGTGACGTCGAGCACCCATTGATAGGGGAGCACACCGGAGACGCCGTTGACCCAGTCGACGAGAGGCGCGACCGCCCGGCGCACCGGGTCGTCCTCCGGCACCCCGATGAAGCAGGCCGCAAACACCCGCAGGCCGAACGCCACAAACGGGATCAACCCGGCGACGAGTTCCACGCGTCTGGAAAGCTTCGGGAGCGCCGCCGCCCAGACAGCCGTCCAGAGCGCGGTGAAGAAGAGAAGCCGAACGGTCTCCATGGGAAGAGTGTACCGGCGAGCCACGGAAAAGATTGCGGTCGGTCAGGGACCGGCAGCATCGCGGATGCTGCGGATGATCACCGGATCGGTGGCGATCCCCAGCACTCCGTTGACGATGAACTGGATCCCGATGCACACGAGGAGAAACCCCATCACCTTCGTGAGCGCGTTCATGCCCGTTTGGCCGATGAACGCCACGATCGCCCCGGCCCCCCGCAACGTCGCATACGCGATCAGCGCCACCGCCACGATCCCGATGGAGATCGCCACGTAATCGAGCCACATCTTGGCCAGGGATGTGAGTCCAAGCGTTACCGCGATCGACCCCGGCCCGCTGAGCATCGGCATGGCGAGCGGTGAAAACGCGATGTCACGATCGCTCTCGTGAGAGCCGCTATCCCCTTCGGAAGGCCGGCGGTCAGCGGCGTTGGTGAGCATGCCCGAACCGATGCCGGCGACCATCAGTCCTCCCGCGATCCGCAGGCCGGGAATCGAGATGCCGAAAAACCGCATGATCAACGATCCGCCGACCAGGAACGTGACGAGGATGATCACCATGAAGCTGCAGGCGGCGCGGAGTTGGCCGAGACGCCGCTCCGGCGTCATTCCCTCCGTCATCGCCAGAAAAGCGGGCGCTGAAGCCGGCGGATTCGTGACCGGCAGCAGGGCGAGGATCGTGGCAACGACGAGTTCGCCGAAGTGAGCGATGGTCGACATGGTTTGATCCCGGACGACGACGGCGACTCGAGGGCCAGCCGAGCCTGGATTTCAACGATCGGTGGCCCGCGAAACCAAGCTCGGCGGTCGCGTCAAGCGATCCTAGCAGACTGTGAATGGAGCGCCCCACCGCTGGATTCGTCGGCCGATCCCCGAAAAACCACGGCCTTCCTCCGGGTTGCTGCCCGTGGGCCTAGGCCACTCAAAGTTCCAGGGCTTTCCGAAGCGATCTTCGAGGAGGCCGGCCGACCGCCTCTGCTTCATCGCGGCAATCACGCTGCCCACCCGGCCGGGGAGCCGGCTTCCCTCGCTCGAGCGTCGGGTCACCCTGTCCAGAACGGAGCCACCGCCCTACAGTGGGGTCTGTTCGACACTTTTCTCCAGGAAACTTTCCATGACCGTCAATCGATTGGTTGCTTTCGTGACCATGGCCGCGTTCGCGTTCGGCGGAGCGTCCATGGCGGTGGCCGATGATCTGGTCGATACCGCAGTCAAGGCCGGTACGTTCAAGACGCTTGCCGCAGCGCTCGGCGCTGCCGATCTCGTCGACACGCTCAGGGGGAAGGGACCGTTCACCGTTCTCGCCCCGTCCGACGAAGCTTTCGCCAAGCTTCCCAAGGGCACCGTTGAGAATCTCCTCAAGCCCGAAAACAAAGAGAAGCTCAAGGCGATCCTCCTGCTCCACGTTGTTCCCGGCTCCGTGATGGCAGCAGACGTCGTCAAGCTCAAGGAAGCAAAGACGGCCGGCGGACAGACGATCAAGATCAGCGCCGTTGGCGACGTGGTGAAGGTCGGCACCGAAAAGGGCATGTCGAAGGTCGTGAAGACCGACATCAAGACCGACAATGGCGTGATCCACGTGATCGACGCCGTCATCCTTCCCTGATCGCTCTGAGAACTCCTCAAAGCCTTTTGCCACGCCGCATCCGCCCGGGTTTCCCGAGCGGATGCGGCCGTGTGCTTTATCCAGAGGATCAGGTCGTCGGCAGGGCAGCAATCACGCCGTCGCCACCGACGACGACCTCCGCCATCAGCTTCGAGCGGGCCCGGATCGTGCCCATGCTGTCGCCGACGACCCACGATTCATAGGCCGCATCGACGAGGCTCTCCGACGTCCCCAGGGCGTCGCCGGTGATGTCCCAAAACATCATCCCGCCGAGGCCCAATCGCTCGGCCCAGTCGGACTTCTGCGCGATCGAGGCCCGGGTCTCGAACGAGCTGAAAGTGTCACCAGCCGCATCGTAGACATAGGCCGCCTGGGCGGTGTCGTCCCAATAGAGCTTCCAAGAGCTCGCTGAGGTCTGCATCTGCGCGACGAGGTCTTTGTAGTCGTAGACCCCCTTCTCGAACGTCCCTGTAGCGGCCGCCGACGACGTCTCCAAGTAGCCACCGTCGCCACCATCAGCCACGCCACTCCAGGCCCGCGTGTAGAGCGGTGCCCCGAGGATCACCTTGGCGGCCGGCACGCCGGCAGCGAGGTAGGCCTTCACCGCCGTCTGGATGTCATACCCGGCCGCGTCGCCGGTGAAGGCCGACTGATGGCCAGTGGTCGTCTCCCACGTGCCGTGAAAGTCGTACGACATGAGATTGAAATGGTCGACCGACGGCGCGAGCCCGGCCAGGTTGAAGGTGGCGATCTTGTCGATCCCGGCCGGCGAGGCGACCGAGATCCCATACCGCCGCCCCAGCTGGGCCCCGAGGACATCAAACTTCTGCCGCACCAACTGGAGCAGCGCGGCATAGTTGGCACCGTCGCTCGGGCTCGCCGCATTGCCCGCCTCGCCACCGCCGCCCGGATACTCCCAATCGAAGTCGATGCCGTCGAACATCCGGTAGGTGGTGAGGAAGTTCACCAGCGACGTGGCAAACGCCTCACGCCCCGCCGGGGTCGAGCAGACGGCGCTGAAGTTGTCTGACAGCGTCCACCCCCCTACGGCGATGCTCACCTTCATGTGAGGAGCCTTCGCCTTCAGCTCGGCGAGCTGGTTGAAATTGCCCCACACCGTCTGCTGCGAACGCGGGTCGTTGGCCGGATAAGACCACAGATCGGCCTCACCCGTCACCGACTCCGCAGCGCTGAACCGCTTCTCAATCGCCGCGTAGCTGTCCATGATCGCCACCTGGCCGTTGCTCTTCAGATCGAGGAACGAGTAGATGAGGTGGTTGAGCTTGTCGGCAGGAACATCCGCCACCTGAAAGTTGCGACCGTAGATGCCCCACTCGGGGAAGTACGCGGTCAGCACCTTGTCGGTCTTCGTGATGTCGCCACCGACCGAGCTCGGCGCCGTGTCGTCGTTGACGATCGCCACGGCAGCCGTCGCCAGGGCGAGCGTCGCCCCCTGCGGTGCGGAGAGCTTCAGGGAGAAGGTCTCGTCGGTTTCGACCGTCGCATCGCCGATCACCGCCACGCTCACCTGCTGCGTCGTCACGCCGGCCGGGAAATTGATGGTGCCGTTCGAGGCTGTGTAATCGCTGCCAGCCTTCGCCGTGCCGTCGGTGGTCGTGTAGGCGACCGTCACCGGCGTCGCTGACGCCGCGGAGAGCGACAGCGTGAAGACCGTCTTCGCCGTCGTCCCAGCCGCCCCTTCCTTCACCGCGGCCCCCGTGACGCTGACCGTCGGGAGCGGTGCCACGACCACCCCGCCGCCACTGCCACCGCTACCACCG
Source organism: uncultured Planctomycetaceae bacterium (assembly GCA_903949225.1). Lineage (GTDB taxonomy): Bacteria > Planctomycetota > Planctomycetia > Pirellulales > UBA1268 > QWOP01. The sequence continues at coordinate 309 of CAJAYZ010000462.1, read as the reverse complement.
CCTCCGCTCGCTCCACCGCCGCCAAGTGACAGGCCATTGAGCGTCCAGTCGGTCGGTGAGGCAATTGTGCCGGAGCCGGCACCGACGAAGCCGATCGTCACGCTCCCTCCGACCGGCACGGTGCCGTTCCAGCCGGCGTCGGCGACGGTGAAGCGGGTCCCACCGGCGACGGCCGACGTGCCGACGAGCGTCGCATTCCAGGCCGAAGCGATTGTCCACGGCGCGGTGAAGCCGAGCTTCCAGCCGGGGATCGGCGTCGTGCCGCCATTGGTGAGCTTGATCTCCCCGCCGAAGCCCGTATTCCATTGC
>CAJAYZ010000461.1 GCA_903949225.1 uncultured Planctomycetaceae bacterium | reverse complement strand
GTCCAGACCGACGGCATGATCCGCACCGCCAAGGACGTTGCTATCGCCACGATGCTCGGCGCCGAGGAGTTCGGCATCGCCACCGGGGCGCTGGTCGTGATCGGCTGCATCATGATGCGGAAGTGCCACCTCAACACCTGCCCGGTCGGCATCGCCACGCAGGATCCCGAGCTCCGGGCTCGGTTCAACGGCCAGCCGGAGCATGTCGTCAACTTCTTCTTCCTCCTCGCCGAGGAGCTGCGGGAGCTGATGGCGAAGCTCGGTTTCCGCACCGTCGAGGAGATGGTGGGGCGCGTCGACCGGCTCGACACGCGGGCGGCGATCGCCCACTGGAAGGCGAAGGGGCTCGACTTCTCCACGATCCTCCACAAGCCGGAGGTGCCGGCTCACGTGAAGACCCACCGGGTCGAATCGCAGGACCACGGGATCGCCGAATCGCTCGACATGACGACGCTCCTGCCGGCCTGCCGGCAAGCGATCGAGGAGCGCAAATCCGTCGTCCTCGACCTCCCGATCCGCAACATCAACCGCACCGTCGGCACGATCCTCTCCAGTGAGATCACCCGCCGCCACGGCGCCGCCGGGCTCCCCGACGGCACGATCCGCATCAACTTCACAGGCACCGCCGGCCAGAGCGTGATGGCCTTCGGCGTGCCGGGGGTGACGGTGACCGTCGAGGGAGATGTCAACGACTACTGCGGCAAGGGGCTCTCCGGGGGGCGTGTCGTCGTCAAGCCGTCGCGGCAGGCGTCGTTTCCCGCCGAGGAGAATGTCATCGCTGGCAACGTCGTCCTCTACGGGGCGACCAGCGGCGAGGTCTTCATCCGCGGCATCGCCGGCGAACGGTTCTGCGTCCGCAACAGCGGCGCCGAGGCGGTCGTCGAAGGGGTCGGTGACCATGGCTGCGAGTACATGACCGGCGGCCGGGCGGTGATCCTCGGCGAGACGGGGCGCAACTTCGCCGCCGGCATGAGCGGCGGGATCGCGTATGTCTGGGATCCGAAGGGGACGTTCCGCCCCAAGGTCAACAAGGAAATGGTCGATCTGGAAGACCTCGACTCAGGCGACGTGGAATACCTCCGGTCGCAGATCGAGAAGCATGTCGAGCTCACCGGCAGCGCCCGCGGCCGCGCGATCCTCGACGGCTGGGCGAAGGAGCAGTCGCGGTTTGTGAAGGTGATGCCGACCGACTACAAGCGGGCGATGCTCGAGCTCCGGAAATTGCAAGAAAAAGAACAGGACGAGGCCCGCAGGGCGGAGGTGAAGATCCATGGGTGAAGCACGCGGATTCATGAAGTATGAGCGGCAGATCTCCGGCAAGGAGCCGGTGGCTGACCGCCTCAAGCACTACAACGAGTTTCTCACGATCCTCCCTCAGGAGGAGATGGCGAAGCAGGGGGCCCGCTGCATGGACTGCGGTGTCCCCTTCTGCCACACCGGTTGTCCGCTCGGGAACATCATTCCCGACTTCAACGACCTCGTGTACCGCGGCCAGTGGCACGAGGCCGCCCAGCGCCTCCATGCCACGAACAACTTCCCCGAGTTCACGGGGCGCGTCTGCCCGGCGCCGTGCGAGACGGCCTGTGTGCTCGGCATCAACGCCGATCCGGTCGCCATCAAGCAGATCGAGATGACGATCGCCGACCGGGCCTTCGAAGAGGGCTGGGTCGTGGCTCAGCCGCCCACGGAGCGGACCGGAAAGCGCGTGGCCGTGGTGGGGAGCGGTCCGGCGGGGCTGGCTGCCGCGCAGCAGCTCAACCGGGCCGGTCATCTCGTCACGGTCTTTGAGCGCTCGGATCGGCCCGGCGGCCTGCTCATGTACGGCATTCCTGACTTCAAGCTCGAGAAGGCCCGCGTTTGGCGGCGCGTCCGCCAGATGGAGGAGGAGGGGATCGAGTTCCGCTGCGGGGTGAACGTCGGACAGGACGTTTCCGCCGAGCAGCTCACGAAGGATTACGACGCGGTGCTGCTCACGGGCGGCTCGACGCTCGGGCGCGATCTGCCGATTCCCGGCCGCGAGCTCGACGGGGTGCACTACGCGATGGAGTTCCTCCCGCAGCAGAACAAGCGGAATGCTGGGGATGAGGTCCAGGGCCAGCTCTCGGCGACCGGCAAGCATGTGGTCGTGATCGGCGGTGGCGACACCGGCAGCGACTGCGACGGCACGAGCAACCGCCAGGGGGCGAAGTCGCTGGTGCAGTTCGAGCTTCTCCCGAAGCCGCCGGATGTCGGCAACTACCCTCGCCGCGACGAGCGGCCGACGAGCACGCCGTGGCCGCAGTGGCCGGTGATCCTCCGCACGAGCACCTCCCACGAGGAAGGCTGCCGGCGCGAATGGTGCATCCTCACCAAGGAATTTCTCGGCGACGAGCAGGGGAAGCTCAAGGCCCTCAAGACCGTCCGCATCGAGTGGTACACCGATCCGGGGAGCGGGCAGTTCAAGTTCAAGGAAGTGCCTGGCAGCGAAGAGGAATGGCCCTGCCAACTGGCGCTGTTGGCGATGGGATTTGTCGGCCCGGAGAAGCAGGGGCCGATCGCCGAGCTCGGCCTCGAACTCGATCCCCGCGGCAACCTCAAGGCTGGCGCCGACTACAAGACAAGCCGCGAGGGGGTCTTCGCCGCCGGCGACATGCGTCGCGGCCAGTCGCTCGTCGTATGGGCGATCCACGAGGGGCGCGAGGCTGCCCGGTCGATCGACCTGTGGCTGATGGGGCAGACCCATCTCCCGAGCGTGTCGGCAGGAGAGTTTGCTGTCCACGCTTGAGGCGCTGACGGGCTCCTGAAGGATTCCCACAATCGCACTGCGGGGCATCGGCCAGATGAGGTCGATGCCCCGCAGCTTTTTGTGTGGTATCGGTGACCTGCCTGTGGGTAGTTCGTCGGCGGGGCCGGCAAAAGTCTCGTCGTTTCTCGGAGGACCTCGTCACTCCTCGAGCGTTCGCCGATCCCCGCCTCGGCTGTGCGCTGGGGTTCGACAGCACAACTTCAACGCTCTGCAGCGAGGGGTCG
>CAJAYZ010000460.1 GCA_903949225.1 uncultured Planctomycetaceae bacterium | reverse complement strand
ATTCGTAAACGGGCTTTGGGCCTTGGCATCGAGGCGGACGACGCTCGCCGGGCCAGGATTCCAGGGGGCCACAGGGGGCGCTCCGGCCGACTGCATCTCGAGATCACCGTCGTAGCCCGACAGCTCCCGGAGGCGGGCCCGTAGCGCCTTCGCATCGGGGCCGGCGATCGATGCCGGGCGCTCGAGGCTCACCGGCGGAATCGGCGTCGATTGGAGCGCGAGGTTGTCGCAGTCGAGCGCGGTGGCGGCGTACGCGGTCGTCGGCTCGACGAGCGCCGCGAGTTCCACGGCGTCGATCGGGCCGCCGACATCGGCCGCGAGCGGAAACGGCCCGAAGGCGCGGACATTCCCCGGGCTGCCGAAGCGCCCCGAGACTTCGTGCGTTGTCGTGTCGATCGCGAGTTGGAGATTGATCCACTCCGCTGCCGGGATCGGCCCGAGGTCGTGGGCGGCTCCGGCGGCGACGAGCGACAGGCTTTCGGGCGACAGGAGAAGCTCGATCGCGGCGGCGCCTTTGACGCTGAGCGTGAAGCGATGGCGCCCCGACGTGGCGGGCGCGGGAGCGTGAAGGCGGAGATCGAGATTGAGAAACACCGGGGCGGTGCCCCGCGGCATCCCGTGAACGGCTTGCGTGCAGCGGTAGGGGCCGGCCCCTGCGGCGATGCTCACGCCGCAGCGGCCGCCGGCAAAGAGATGCTTGAAGGGGCTCTGCGCGGCGGCCGTGACGTTGATCGGCCCTTCATACCGCCACGGCGGCACGAGGACGCCATAGCTCCCGCCGCCGGCCGGGGCCTGAAGCTCAAAGTCGCCATCGAGATCGGTGACCGAGCGGAGCGTCGCGGCCGGCACCGGCTTGTCGATGGCGGCAAGCTCCGCCGAGAGCCGACTGACCTCGGCTTCGTACGCCCGCCACACGTGCCCGTCGGCCCGTGCGTCCCCGAGCGGCGCGAGGCTCCGCACCCGCTGCTTCTGCTCCGAGCCGGGGAACGGATAGCGGCTGCTCTCGAAGATCCCGTACAGGGCGTAGTAGTCGCGGGCGCTGACCGGATCAAACTTGTGATCGTGGCAGCGGGCGCAGCCGATGCTCAAGCCCATCACCGTCGCCCCGAGCGTGTCGATCGTGTCCTGGATGGTGAGGTGGTGGTATTTCTCCGAATCAAAGCCGAAGCGGCGCGAGATCGCCAGGAACCCGGTGGCGACGATCCGCTCGGCAGAGACTTCCTCTGGTCCCGTCGCGGCGAGGATGTCGCCGGCGATCTGCTCGCGGAGAAACTCGTCGTAGGGGAGATCGCGGTTGAACGCATCGACGCAGTAGTTGCGATAGCGCCAGGCGACCGGGACGGGATAGTCGGCCGTCTCGCCGGCGGTGTCTGCGTAGCGGACGACGTCGAGCCAGTGCCGGGCCCACTTCTCGCCGTAAGCCGTCGAAGCGAGGAGGCGCTCGACAACTGTGTCGAAGGCGTGCGGCGACGGATCGGCGACGAAGGCCTCGACCTCCTCCGGCGTCGGCGGCAGACCGGTGAGGTCGAACGTCGCCCGGCGAATGAGCGTGCGCCGGTCGGCGCGGGGAGGGGGCGAGGCTCCCGCCTCCTCCTGGCGGGCGCGGATGAAGCGGTCGACGGTCGTCTGGCACCAGGCTTCATCGGCCACCGGCGGGGCCGGCGGATCGGTCACGGGCGCAAACGCCCAGTGCCCTTCGATCTCGAAAGTCGCAGCTGCTGCAGGCCACAGCGCGTCAACGCTGATCCAACGCTCAAACGCTGCCACCTGCTCTGGCAGGAGGGCTTTTTCAGCCTCCGGGGGCATCGCCGAGACATCCCCATGGCGCGCGATCGCCTGAACGAGGATGCTGCTTGCCGGATCCCCCGGCACGATCGCCGGTCCGGAATCGCCCCCCACAACGAGCGCCTCGCGCGAGTCGACGCGCAGCCCCCCCGAGACGCGCTCTCCTCCATGGCAGCGGAAGCAGGTGTCGACAAGCACCGGACGGATCGACGATTCAAACAGGGCGTCATCGGCCGACGCGACTCCTGCGGCGATCGCTCCGAGCACCACGAGGCTCGAAAAAAACGACGAACGGACAAGACCGTTGCACCCGATCATGGCTCGCCCCTCCGCGCTGCAAGGCTCTGGTCTCCGAACGCCGCTAGCGCCGCCCCCACCGGAACGACATCTTCGCCGAGCGTGGCCAGCCGCACAGGCGGGCTCGGCCGCAGCGGTGCCATGAGGAATCCCTCGAGCTGCCTTGCGACGCTCCCCCGCCACGGCTCGCCGATCGTCGCCACGCCCCCTCCGAGCACGATCACGTCGGGGTTGAGGAGATGGACGACGTGCGAGAGCGCGTGGGCATAGGGGCCTGCCGCGGCATCGAGAATCTGTTGGGCCGTGGCGTCGCCGGCGGCGAGCGCCGCGGGGAGAAGCCGGGCCGATGGGGGAGCGGTTGCCGCCGCGGCTTCCTTGGCAAGCGTGCCTGCGGGCTCTGCCGCCACCGCCTCGCGGACTCGTGCGTCGATCGCCCAGCCGGCCGAGGAGTCTTCAAGGATCCCGCCTTCGGGGATGAGCCGCAGATGGCCGAGCTCCATCTCGCCGCTTGCACGGCCGCGGTAGAGCCGGCCGTCGATCACCAGGCCGCTGCCGATGCCGCTGCCAGCATTGGAGTAGACGACGACCCGCGCGCCCCGACCGGCCCCGACGAGGGCCTCGCCGAGGGTGGCGGCATTGGAGTCGTGTTCGAGCACCACAGGCACCGGGCCGAGGCTATCGCGGACCTGCCCGGCGACCCAGGCCGCCAAGGGGAAATCGCTCCAGCCTCCGACATGAAAGCTCGTCGCCACCACCCCCTGCCCCCGATGCACCGGCCCACCGAAGCCGATGCCGATGGCGCGGATGGCAAACCCATTGCCGGCTGCGTCATCGACGATGCCGGCGATCTGCGCTGCGAGCACGGTGCGGATCCCCTCCGCCCCACCGGCCGGATCGACCTGGTCGCTGCGGCGGAGGAGGACACGGCCATCGGCGGCGACGACTGCCGACTGGAGCTTCGTCCCGCCGATCTCGATGCCGAGCGCCACAGGCACGAGGCTCCCGGCGTTGCCCACGGCTGCCTCGGCCTCGTCCGGTCGCGTCACTTGGGAAAGCGTCACGGCGCCACCCACGTCGCCGCGGCTTCGGCGACGTCGGCCGCCGCGCCGCTGAACCGGGTCACCGAGTCGGCAGCGCCGGCCGCCCTCGCCGCCGCAGAGACGACGCCTGGCACCTCCGCCTCACCGGCAAGCCACAGCGGCCGCGGCGCAGCGGCCGCGAGGGCCCCGGGAACATCGAGGTATTTCCCGGCGCCGGGCAGGAAGTCGGGGGAGCGGTAGTTGAGAACGTTTCCGAAGCGGAAGCCCTGGGTGTCGATCGCGGCGGCGTCGATCTCGTCGCCGGCGACGGCCCGGGCCGCGGCCACGATCGCCCCGCGCGACCCCAGCCCCACGACCGCGACGCGCTTCGGCGAGGGATGCTCGCCAATCTTGGCGGTGCGGAGGAAGTGGACGATCGAGAGGACATCGTGGGCCCGTTCGGCGAACAGCGTCGGGTTGTAGCCGAAGCTGTAGCCGGCAAACTCGCGCGGATTTTTGACGACGCGCTGCCGGCCGTCGGCATCGGCCGGCGGCGAAAACAGGTCGGCCGCGATCACGGTCGTCCCCTGGGAAAGGATCCCGGCCACCGCCTTGATCGGCATGCCGTTGGCCTCGATCGCGCCGCTGCCAGCGTCGTCGAGCCACACGACCACCTTGCCGTTCCACTGTTTCGGATAGAGCCAGAGGACCGGGATCTCCTCGTGGTGGGTGGCGTTGACGAGCTTGCCTGTCATCCGCACGATGCCGCCGCTCTCGGTCTTCTCCGCCATCTCCCAGGAGACGTCACCGGCGCTCGCCGCGGTGCGGCCGATGACCGTTGCCCAGGCCGGCGCGAGCACCCCGCGGAGGCCGTCCTTGGTGGCGGCGGCCGCTGTGATCGCCGCGGTCGATTCGGCGGTGAGCTTCGCGAGCAGGTCGCGCTCGAAGTCGGGATCGGCGGCCTTCGGGGCGGGGTGCTCGGCATCCCACACCGTGAGCTTGGCCGGCTCCACGACCTCGTAGTCGCGTTCGATCACCGGCTCAGGGGCGCCGAGGGCGAAGTGCTTGTTGACGAAGGTGTAAAAGGCGGATCGCGTGACGGCGTTGTAGTTGTGGGGGAAGTGCTCGCCGCGCTTGAGAGCCACGGCGTTCTTGGCGTCGTAGAGGCCGTAGAGCTTCTGCAGATCGGGGAAACCCTTCGTGGCAAACTCCTTCGTCCAGTCATCGGCGGTGTTCATGATCTGCGGCTTCGGGGCGAACAGCGCTGCAAACTCGACGTTCCCGGTGCCGACGCGGAGCAGCGACGCGTTTTCGCACGTGCAGCCCCCCTGCATCGACGTGCTCACCATCACCATCGGGCCGGAGAGGGTGACCCGGTCGTCGACCGCCGCCACGAGCATCGTCTGCGTGCCGCCGCCACTGGCACCAGTGATCGCGATCCGCTGCGGATCGACCTCGGGGAGCGAGAGGACGAAGTCGACCCCGCGGATCCCGTTCAACGTCTGCAGCCCCATGATGCTCTGGAGGTGCGATTCGGCCTGCGGGCTGTAGAGCCCCCAGCGCTTCGCCGTGTTCATTTCCGGCCGCTGCTTGGCGAAACCGTGGACGACCTCGCGGGAGAATTGCACCGCGTCGGAATCGGAGAGCATGTCCCACTGCCAGACGACGCATCCCATCCGCGCCAGTTGCACGCAGAGCGATTGAAACCGGCTCCGTCCTCCCTCCTCGAAACGCTCCTCGCCGTTGGCGATCTCCTTCCGCGTGGCGGCGGCATCCTGATCGGCATGGCGGGCGTTTTGCCAGTGGCCGTGGGCGAAGAGCACCGCCGGAACTTTTTGGTTTTCCTCGATCCCCAGGGGGCGGTAAAGGTTGCCGGTGACAAACAGCCCCGGGGCGCTTTCAAACGAAACGTTGGAGACGGTGTAGCCGCCGGTCCCCTCGTTCCCCTTCGCCTCCGGCCCCTTCGTGATCGTGCCGTGGATCTGGGGATTGAGCGGCGTCTTCTCAGGCATCGGCCACAGCCCCTGCGAGACGAGAATCCGCTGCCGCACCTCCGCGGCCCGTTCCTTCCAAGCGTCGAGCGTGGCGGGGGGCGTGAAGGGGAAGGAGCCGTCGAGATCCTTGAGCGGAGCGAGGCGCGCGTCATCGGCACGGACCACGGCGGGCAGCGCGGCGGTGAGGAGAATGACGAGCAGGGCGCTGCGGCAGGCGGCGGATGGGCGGGGCATCATGGCGAAGAAATCTCTCGGAGGAAGCCGACGCCGCAGGGGCCGGCAGGAAAACGATTCACGGCGGCGGGCCGATGACGCGGCCCTGCCGGAGAAAGGCGAGGAGATCGGCGAAATCGGCGGCCGGGATCGCGCGGCCGAAGCCCTCCGGCATCAGCGATCGGCCCGTGCCGCGGACCGACTCGATCCGTTCGCGGGGGAGCTGCGTCCGCTCGCCGCCGGGGCGGATGAGGACGATCGACTCGGGCGTGTTGGCGGCGAGAATCCCCTCGAGGACGACGCCTTCATCGGTGACGACGACGGTCGCCTCGTAGCGGCCCTCGACCGCCCGATTCGGCTCGACGACATCGAGCAGCAATCGCTCGATCGGACGGTCGGCCGCCTCGGCAAGATCCGGGCCGACGACCTGGCCGATCGGCTCGGTGCCAGGCGCAGCGGTGCGGTGGCAGTTGGCGCAGTGGCGGGCAAACACCTCACGCCCTCGCGGCTGATCCCCCCCGCGGCGAACGGCGGTGGTGAGCGTGGAGAGCTCTTCCGGCGCGAGGTTCGTGGCCGCGTCCCCCCACAGCCGCAGAGACATCTCGCGGATCGCCATGTCGGGGGATTCCAGGAGCGGCTTGCGACGCTCGAGCGGGACCGCGCCTGACGGGATCGAGCCAGCGTCGAGGGCGGCAAGGAGCGGCCGAATCGCGGCCGGGCGGTCGAGCATCGCCGCGACCGCGGCCGAGCGCACGCCCGGCTCGAGATCGGCCGCGACCCGGAGGAGCTCATCGAGCGCTTGCGGGGCACCACAGGTGACGATTCCGCGCACGGCTTCTCGCTGCACTGCATCGGGCTCGCGCGACGCTGCCAGCGCGACGAGCGCCGACCTCGAAGCGATCCCAGGGGTCGACTCATCGACGGCGGCAAGCGCCAGGAGGCGGATGGCGAGGAGACGGAGGTCGGCTGAGGTGGGAGCGTCTGCCGCGATGGCGTCGGCATGGCCTACGACTTTATCGACCGTCGCGGCATCGCGATCGCGCAGCGCGGCCACGGGGCGACGCGCCGCGACGCCGTAGAGCGCGGCGACATCGAACCAATCGACCTGTCCGGCGTCGGCGCGAGTGGCAAGAAGCGCGAGCAGCGTGTCGAGATCGGCGCCGGTCGGATCGGCCGTGGCTGTCGTTGCCAGCTGCGTGACGAGCATCATTCGGGCCGGTTCGGGCGGCAGCGGCGACGCAGCCCCTGCGACGGCTTGCTCGGCGATCGCGGCGAGGAGCAGCCCGGCCCGGCCGGGGGCGCCGGAGAGAATGGCCCGCGCCGTCCAATCATCGAGCTGCGGCGATGCGGCAGCGACGGCAAGGGCTGTCGTGGCCGGGTCGGCTGCCGATCCGGCCAGCGCCAGAAGCGCAGCCAGCCGCACGCTGCCGTCGGGATGGTCGACCGACGGAGCCGCGACGCGGTCGCACAGCGACTGCCGGACCGACGCCGGATCGGCAGACGCTTCGAACACGATTCCCTCTGCCTCGCGCGAAAGCCTGAGCCCCTCTTCCCGCAAGCCAGCGTCGCCGCTGGCCGTGGCGAGCTCGAGATCGGGGGGCCTCAGCCGCGACAGGCCGTCGAGGACACGGAGGGCGTGGACGCGCGCGATCGGCGCTGACGACGGGGCATCGAGCAGGGCCCGCAACGCCTGCTCGGCTTGGTCGGCGGGAAAGCGCCCTTCGACGAGGAGACGCTGCGCCGTGTCGCGGCGCCAGCCGTTGCAGTCGGCGAGGAGCGCGACGGCCTCGGCGGCGGTTGCCGGCGGAGCCCACGGACTCGCGGCGAAATCGCGGCAGCGGACCCGCCAGATGCGGCCCGCCCGGTCGCCGGCCCGATGGTCGACCGTGGCGGCGACCCCGGGGGGCATGTAGTCGGGATGCTCGACGCTCGCCCGGCAGAAGTCGACAATCCACAGGGAGCCGTCGGGCGCCGTCGCCGTGAACACCGGCCGAAACCAGGTCTCGGCCGAGGCGACAAACTCACTTCCCTCAGGCTCCGGATGTGTGCTCCAGAATCCGGCGCCCCGCGCCATCGGGCGGCGGCGGACAACCGCATGGGAGACAGGCTCGCAGGTGAAGGCGTCGCCGTCGGCGTCGGGGCCGAGGAGATCGCCGCGGAAGATCGACACGCCGCAGGCTGAGGTGTGGGTGCCGGTGTGGGAGATCGCGGTCGCGTTCGTCGCTGCGACCGCCGCCACCCGGCTGTCGGCGCCGCTGGGGGCGGCGTCGGTGTACCCCGGACCGAGATCGACAAGGGCGTTGCGGACGAGCGCTTCTGGCGGCAGGAGGCTGATCATGAGCGGATTGCGATTGCTCACGGTGAAGCGGTGGCCGCGCGAGTCGAAGGCGTTGCCAAACTGCCCGAAGCCGGTGACGGCGCGGATCGTGCGCCTGGCCAGATCGAGGCGGAGGTCGCGCCGGTCGATCGACACACCGGCTGTGTCGGGATCGGACGGCCAGCGCACCGTTCCCCCGGAGAGGCCGCCGGTGATCCAGACGGCGTTGTCGGGGCCGATCGTGGGACAGGCGGCGCGGAGTTGGGGATTGCCGACCCGAAAGCCGGTGGCCACGATCTCGCTCCGGTCGAGCGTGCCGTCGCCGTCGGAGTCGGTGAGGAGGAGGACGTCGGGGGAAGCGGTAACGAGGAGCCCGCCGCGGGCAGCGAGGATTCCCTGCGAAAAGGGGAGGTGCTCGGCGACCGGCGTCGAGGATTCGTAGCGGCCGTCGCCGTCGGCATCGACGAGCCGGACGACGCGGGAAAGGGGAGGCGACCCGGCCGGCGGACCGGAGGGATAGTCACGGTATTCCACCACGAAAGGGGTGCCATGCTCGTCGAAGGTCACCGCCACCGGATCGACGACCGCCGGCTCCATGGCAACCAGTTCCATCACGAAGCCGTCGGCGACGCGCGTGTCGCGGAGCACGGCCTCCGGGGTCGGCGCGTCGCGGTCCCCCGGCTCCGCCGCGGCGGCACTCGCGGCCATGCAAAGAGAGAGCGCCAGCCGCGCGAGGATCGGGGGCAGACGGGTCATCCCAAGAGCTCCGAGATCGGCTCGCCGGAAGGGAGGATCGGCATCGGCCGACCGCCGAGGTCGGGCACGGCGAGCTCCTTGTCGATGCCGAGGTGGCGGTAGACGGTCGCCCAGACGTCGTTCGGCGACAGGGGGCGATCCTTGGGATAGCCGCCACGGGCGTCGGTCGAGCCGACCACCTGCCCCATGGCCAAGCCACCGCCGGAGACGAGGATCGACTGGGCCCCGGGCCAGTGGTCGCGGCCCGGTTGGTGGACCTTCGTCTGGGTGCCGATCTGGTTTTCGAGACGGGGCGTGCGGCCGAACTCGCCGGTCACGACGAGGAGCACGCGCCGGTCGAGGCCCCGTGCATACAGATCCTCGACGAGCGCCGTGACGGCCTGGTCGTAGAACGGCATTCGCCACTTCGCATCGTCGAAGATGTGGCAGTTGACGGCGTGCGAATCCCAGTTGTAGCAGCAGTTGGACGGCATCTCGCCGCCCGGATGCTCCATGACGACCGTCACGAACGTGCTTCCTGCCTCGACGAGACGCCGGGCGAGGAGGGCCCGCTGGCCGAAGCGGTGGCGGCCGTAGCGGTCGCGCACGGAATCGCTCTCCCGGGAGAGGTCGAAGGCCTCGCGCGCGGCGGGGCTGGTGAGCATGTCGAGGGCGCGGGCGTCGAAGTCGTCCTTGGCCCGCATCGACGTGCCGGCATCGACCTCGCGCCGCAGCCGGTCGAGGCTCGCTGACAGTCCCGCCCGGTCGGAGAGCCGTCGCTCCATCCGCTCCTCCAGGGAGAGGCTCGGCACCTGGAACTGCGGCGTGGAGGGATCGCCGTCGACGATGTAGGGAGTGTGCGAGGAGCCGAGGTAGGCGGCTCCGAAGCTGAAGGTGTCGACATGCTGCCGCCCGGCGTCGACCAAGGCCGTGTAGCCGGGGATGCCGGCGACGGCCGCGGGGCGGAAGCGGGAGACGAACGACCCGGCCATCGGGAAGTCGTTGACGAAGCCGGTCGGCTCCTTCGGGGCCCGGCCGGTGAGAAACCGCTTGTGGCCGCCGCCGTGATCGGCGAAGTCGTGGGTCACCGAGCGGATGATGGAATACCGGTCGGCGCAGCGGGCGTGGAGCGGCAGCAACTCGCAGACGTCGATCCCGGCGACGTTCGTTCGAATCGGCCGAAACGCCCCGCGGACTTCCGCTGGGGCGTCGGGCTTCATGTCGTACGTCTCGAGGTGGGGCGGCCCCCCCGGGAGCCAGACGAAGATCACGGCGGTGTCGTCGTGGCCGGTCGTCTTCCCTGTGCCGGTCGTCGTTCCTGTTTCGCCCCCTTGGGCGTCCCGGAGGCGGAGCAGGTCAGCAAGGCCAAGGCCCCCGAGGCCGAGCAGGCCGGTGGTCAGCGCGGCACGCCGGCTGACCTGGCGAAGGGGGCCGACCGAATAACCGCCCTGTGGCTGCATCGGCACCGGCCCGGCACACGTGGAAGGGAGGTGGGGGGCGGGCGCGGCATGAGCCATTTCAGTTCCTCCTCAAAGACAGGAAGAGTATAGCACCGGGGGCCGGGGGCATGGCCATGGCGGAAGGGGCGGGAGCCGCGAAATGGAAGCAGTTTTCTGGACGCTCCGGCCTCGCGCCGATAAGCTTTGAAGGGTTGCTGGGTGTCCATCTTTCTTCTTCTTCCCGGCCTTCTTGCCCTCTCATTCATTTTCCGGGGCCTGATCTCCATGCGCAAATCCGATTCCCTGTTGCGGCAGACAGTGCCGTTCGGGCTCACCCTGCGGTGCGGTGTCCTGCTGGCGGTGCTTGTTGCTTCGGTGTTGATGGGGCCGGTAGTGGTTCTGGCCCAAGCGCCGAAATCGTCACCGAAATCGTCACCGAAGTCGAAGGCCCCCGAACCGCGACGCCAGCCCCCCAAGGCTGAAGACTCGGACGCGGAGGTCGAAGCTGCTCCGCTCGATCCACTCCAGCAGGTCGAGGCCGACGCGCAGGCTTGCCGGACCGCGGCGGAAGCGGTGCAGGTCTACAAGATCTTCCTGGCCAATCCGAAGCTGCCTGCCGCCTTGCGGAAGTCGGCGGAGAGTCGGCTTGCGGGCTGGAAGAAGATGGAAGACGAGAACCAGCGCCGCCTCGGGAAGAAGTGGGTCACCGAGGAGGAATACGCTGAGATCAATCGCAAGACCGACAACATGATCAAGCACAGCTTTGAGCTCCTCAAGCTGCGGCAGATGAAGCTCGCCAAGGAAGAGCTGATGGCGGCCAGTCGTCTCAATCCCGAGAGTGGCAAAGCCGACTTCATTGCCGGCCTCGTCTACATGATGGTGGCCCGGAACGATCTCAAGGCTGCCGAGCACTTCGCCATCGTCGCCGATCGGGAGCCGAACAACGCCTTCGCGTTCAGCAACCTCGCCGTGGCGGAGATGCTGACGAAGAAGTACGGCCTGGCGACGCGGCACTTCAAGCGGGCCCTGGAAATCCTCCCCGATTGTCAGACCGTGGCTGACAACTTGGGGGTGGCCATCGGCGCCGGTGGGATGACGGTGCGGCACCGGCTTCCCGACAAGAATGCCTCCGAACTCAACGACCTCTACCGGATGGCGATTCACGATCTCCGCCTCACCCCGTACGACCCGCTCAAGGGGCCTGAGGGGATGCAGGGAGCGCAGCAAGGGGGCCAGGGTCCTGGCGGACCCGGCAGTGGCCCTGGCGGCAATCGTCCGCCGGGGATGGCGGGGCCGGCAGGGCCGGGAGGGAGTCCTGGGTCCGGTGGGCCGGGAGGGGGCCAGGGAATCACGCTCGCCTACACAATCATGTCGCCCTACGGTCGGGCGCTTGGAAAGTCGGGAGGAGAGGGGGCGATTCCCAGCCTGCTTGACGAACCGGATGAGGTGGTCGTCGGGATCGCCACGGGGACCGGTTTCGTGATCGCTCCCGGCTACGTTCTCACCAACGCCCATGTCGTCGAAGGGGCTTCCGATGTCGTGATCCTCGATCCCAATAACCGCGAGAAGCAACTTGTGGCGACGGTCGTTGCCACGTCGGAGAACCCCGATCTCGCCCTCCTGCAATGCACCGAGCTCGAGGCTCCGGCGATGCCGCTGGCCGAGACGATGCCGCGCCGCAGCACGGAGATCATGGTGCTCGGCTACCCGGGCGGATCCTTGCTCGGGCTCGAACTGAAGAGCACGCGTGGCCAGATCACCTCGCAGGCTGAGGCGAAGATCGACGGGGGATCGTTCCTGTTCGATGCCAACGTCAATCCTGGTAACAGCGGCGGGCCGGTCATCGACCAGACCGGCAAGGCGGTTGGGGTGGTTGTTGCCATGATGCGGACCAACGCCATCGGGAGTGCCTACAGCGTCGGGATCCCGATGGAGCGGGTGTGGCCGTTCCTCGAGGAGCATCTGCCTGAAGCGCAGCCCGCCACCGAAGAGGGTGAAACGGGGGCCTGGGCCGACGTCGACGAGCGGTGTGGTCCCTCGACTGTCTTCATCACCGCAAAGATCAAGCGCGGGGGAAAGAAGAGTGAAGAGTCGAAGCCGGCAGATGACTTCGCGCAAGGCGGTAGTGGAGGTGGTAACGGAGGTGGCGGCCCGCCCGGAGCCCCTCCAGGCGGCTACGGCCCGCCGGGAGGAATCGCGGGCGCACCTCCAGGCTTTGGCCCACCGGGAGGGACTCCCGGCGCGCCAGGCACGCCTCCAGGTTATGGCCCTCCGGGCGGGCTTGCGGGCCCTCCGCCGGGCTTTGGCCCACCGGGCGGAACTCCCGGCGCACCAGGCACGCCTCCCGGCTACGGCCCTCCGGGCGGAACTGCGGGCCCACCTCCGGGCTTTGGCCCACCGGGCGGGACTCCCGGCGCACCAGGCACACCTCCGGGCTACGGACCTCCGGGT
>CAJAYZ010000459.1 GCA_903949225.1 uncultured Planctomycetaceae bacterium | reverse complement strand
CGACACCTTGGCGAGATGGGCCTGCGAATCGCCGACGCCCCAGGTGGTATCGGCGCGCTGCGCCGCCGCCGACCAGATCGCCAGCCAAGGGAGCTCTGCACGCACTCGATCGAGGGTTTTCCAGGCGTCTGACACCACCTTGCCGGTCTGGGCCGTGTGGGCATAGGCCGACTCCGCCCGCCCGGCCTCGTGGGCGGCCAGGGACATCGAAGCATCGTCGCCGATGAGCGCCAGATCGAACGCCCTCCGCCGCGCCGCGTCCCCTTCGGCACGGGGGGCGAGAGCCATGAGGGGGGCATCGGCCCGTGCCTCGTCGGGGAATGCTGCCTCCGCGGCCGATTGGGAGAGCATCGCGATCCTGGTGAGCAGCGTGGATTGCCGTTCGACACCGGAAGGAACGCACTGCCGCAGCAGCGTCGCTGCGTGCATTTCAAACGGGACGATCGTGCCCGCCGGCGGCGGTCCCACGATTTCAAGCCAGCGCTCCCACGCGGCGCGATCGATCAGGGCGCCTGCTCTCACCACCGTCACCATCCTCTGCCAAGCCTCATCGGCCCGCCCTCGCCATTCGACTGGATCGCTGCAAGGGGCCGCCGCTGGGCTGCCGTCGACCGCTTTTCCGGCTGGATCGGAAGCCCAGGCATCCAACTGCCCGAGCCAACCCGCGTTGATCTCCCCGGTCTCCCCAGAGGCGAGGTGGGCGAGTCTGAAGCCAGGCAACTGGGCCGATTCGATCGTCATCCGGGACAATTGCCGCTCGGTCGTCTCGACAGCGATTTTCTGGTCGTTCAGGTCATCGTGATCGACATTTCCTGCGAAGCAGAGGCGCTCCGCTCGCAGCAGCGCATGCTCGTGCTCGGCCCACACCATGGGGTGCTCCCGTACGCCCCGCTCGCGCATGTTCGCGCACGCCATCCAGCGGGCACGCAACCAGTCGATCTGACTGTTGGCCTGCCGCCGGTCGCTGGTTGGAGCTTGGCTCTGCGGCGCCCGCCGCACCGCCCAGGCGACACCGACGTCGTTTTTGGCATCGGGAACAGGCAGGATAAAGGGAGTCTGGTGCAACCCGTGCTGGAGGAGGGAACGCCGATTGACCTCGTCTGCGAGATACGTCGCCAGTTCGGGAAGCGAGACCTGACCGTTCCCGTTCCCCCACGGCTTGGTGTCGGCGGCACCTTCAATCGCGTCGGCAAACGAGGCGGCAAAGGCCGATGTGCCATCCGCTGCGCCGACATCGGCGATTTCCCCCGGTCCTGCCGACGTCAGCACCCAGATGCGATCCGTCGGCGATGCCTGGATGTCCGCCGACAAGGCCACCGGAAAAGTACCGTCGGTGATACCGATCGCCTCGGCTTGGGCCGGCCGAGCCACATCGAGCACGAGCAGGATATTGGCGCCGGGCGGTCGCTTCGATGCCAGCGCGGCGACGAGCGAATCGACGCGGAGCCAAGCGGAGTCGACGGAGCCGACATCCCGGTGCGATGCCCGCGGTGGCACGAGGCAGGCGTGACCATCCCGATCGACGGCACCGATCGCCAGAAGGTAGACGATCAAGGTCTGTCCGCCGGGGCCGCCGGGCCGGACCTCCGACACCCGCTTGGCGACCTCGTCAAGCCATTGCTGCGCATCGGACTCGCGAAGCGCTTCCGAGATGTCGACCACCTTGGTGGTGCCCGGATCATAGGTTGATCGCTGCCGCATCAACTCGCGGAACAATTCCCGGTCTTCGGCCGCCATCGTCACCGGTCCGAGCGGCGATCGGTAGGAGGAGACGACCCCGAGGATCATCGGAACCTGACGCTTGAGCACCAGCAGTTGCCACAGAAAGAAGCCCAGCAGGCAGATCGCGGCGAGGCTGTAGCCGGTCGGCGTGGCAAGGGCCCACCACCAGGCGCGCCGATGGTGCACCGTGCCGGTGCCTGCTGGACGCCAGCGGCCGGATCGCCCCGGCGAAGTGGCTTCCACTGCGGGCACCGGCTTTGCCCCCCTCACGCTGCGGCTTCGCCAATTTTGATTTCGGCGCTGCCCTGCAGGGTCGAGCGGTTGTTCCATCGGCATGGGGAGGCACCACGGGGCGACGACAGTGGACGTCGTGGGGGGATGGTCGCTGTTCCCCTCGCGGAGAATACACCGGAGCCAGATCAGGTACCACCGATTTCGCCCCGAGCATCAGCCCCGACGCGGAGCGGACGGGGAGGGGGCGAGCGGGCTCAACGGAGTTGTCCCCTCACCGTCGCTGAAGGATCGCGCAAGGGATTCCGAATGGACGACGCTGAAGGATTTCCGAGTGGTGTGCTGACTGTTGTCGCCGAAGTTGTCTCCAGAACCGACTCCCACCTTGATGTCTCGCTCGTGGACAGCGGCTCCTTGGGCGGGAGCGACTCCTTCCGAGGAGATCGCAACGCATCGGGTGCGGTTTCCTTCCTGGTGTCTGGCGCGGTTTCTTTCTCGTCGAGGGGGCCTGCCGGGATCTCCTCCATCACCGGGCCCGCAGGCACTTCCTCCGGGCCTGCAGGGCGGGGGTTGGGATTGCATGCCCGCATGGCCTCGAGAGCCATGG
>CAJAYZ010000458.1 GCA_903949225.1 uncultured Planctomycetaceae bacterium | reverse complement strand
CGCTCGCGGAGACCGGGATTGCTTTGGCCGGGATTGCCTTGAAACGGCGTCGGTCAGGCCACGAACTGGCGGTGGAGACGGGATCGAATCCTGATAAGCTCCCGCCGCGTCGCATCGTCGCGACATCGCAATCCGCCACTTTCGTCACGCGAAGGTCATCCATGCGCCGTCCCACCCGCCCCCATCGCACCACGTCCCGGCCGGTCGCCGTCGAGCGCCTCGAGTCACGGGCTCTGCTGGCCAGCTTCTTGACCGCCGGCACGGTGCTCACGATCGATCTCACGAAGGCCGGGACGCTCGCCGTGGCTTCCTCGGGGGGTGGCAGTTATCTGTTCACGCTCGAGGGGGGCGACACCTTCTCCGGTGCCGACGCCGCGGGGCTCGTCGGCAACACCCTGCCCACACTCACCGTCACCCCCGATCTCGACATCACCCAGGTCTCCGTCACCAACAGTGCCGGCACGACGGCCGTGCGGTTCACCGATAGTGCCGGCCCCTATGACGATTCCTTCACCGTGACGATGAAGGGCATCGCCGGCCTTCCCGGCTGGGTGCCGTCGGTGAAGTTCGTGGGGACGAGCGCCTTCGCCGGAGCCGCGGCGCTCAACGTCTCCGCGCCGACGATCGCCGTCGAGGCGGCGAAAGTATCGACCGCGGCCGGCACGCTATCGCTCGTCGCCGACACCGGGGCTCCTGTCACCGGTGATTTCACCGGCCTGGCCCTGACGTCGGCATCCTCCGTCAAGAGCGAGTCCGGTGCGATCACGCTCCGCGGCCGTGGAGGTGACGGCGCTACGGGCAACCAAAAGGGGATCTCCATCGGCGCGGGATCGAGCGTCGCGGCGGGAGTGGCTGATGGGATGGCCGTCGCCATGAAACTCACCGGCATCGGCGGATCGGCGACCGGCACCGGCGGCTCCAATCATGGCATCGTGATCGAGACCGGCGGCGCGGTGAGCGCGACCGGCTTGCTTGAACTCGATGGCACCGGCGGCCCCACGAACGCCGGCAACCGCGGCGTGCTCGTGTCGGGCAACCTCGACGCAAACAGCATGGTCATCAAGGGCACCGGCGGCGGTATCAGCGGCGACGCGGCGGCCGACAACCACGGCGTGTTCATCGGCAATCAGGCGCTCGTCTCCGCCGACGGACTCATCTCCGTCATCGGGACAACGGGCCCCGGGAAGGCGACCACGACCACCCCCTACGTCTCCTCGTCGGGCCTGTTCCTCAATTCTGCCCGTGTCAACTCGGCCAGCGACAACATCCAATTCCAAGCCGACTCGTTCAGGCTGCAGGGCACCGGCACGGTGATCGCGAGCAACCAGACGGTTTTCTTCACGAGCACCGCCGACTCACAACTGATGCCGCTCGACAAGCCGGTCAACACCGTTCTCGCCCGCACGTACGCCAAGGATATCTCGTACGGCTCGGATAAGGCCGTCGTCGAGCAGGAGGTGGCTTCCGCCGGCGGCGCCCTTGTCATCGGCTCTGCCAACCTCACCGTGTTGGGATCGGCGATCCGCCTGAGGACCAACGTCACCGGCGGCGGTGCCCAGACCTGGAACGGCCCGGTGATCCTGGGCGCTCCGAGCACGACCCCCGCCACGACGGGAACGGCGGCCGGTGACGTGCGCCTCGAAGGCAAAGGCATCACGTTGTCATCGACGGTCGATGGCGCGAAGAACCTGACCCTCGCCGCCGGATCGTCTCCGATCGTCCTCTCTCGCGGCGTAGGGAAGACCACGCCCCTGGCCTCGCTCCGCGTCGATTCCGCCACGGGCGTGAAGGCAGCCTCCACGCTCGCCATCGACGGCAGCGCCACCGGCGCCGCCGCCAACGGCCTTTCCTTTGCCAGCGGCGTTACCGGCATCGACATGCAGATCCCCGGCAGCACGATCGCCAACGCCGCTGCCCACGGGATCTCGCTGGCGGCGACGAGCAATTCTTCGCTCGCCGGCTTCGCCGTGAAGAACGCCGGTATATCGGGCGTCCGTGCCACCGGCGCCATGCCGTCGACGAAGATCACCGCGACGCGCGTCGACGGGGGGGGCAAGACCGCCTTCGGGGCCGTTCTCAGCGACGCCACCGGCCTTTCCTTCGGAACGGCGACCTCCGGAAACACGATCACCGGCGTGTCGTCCGGCATCATTGCCAAGGGAGACATGAGCGGCTCCACGATCCGTTCGAACAACGTCACCTTGAACAGTGGCGGCATCAATCTTCTGGCGGCGCGGGGCCTCCGCGTGATGGGCAACAACGTCTCCGGGAACTCGCTCTACGGTGTCCGCGCCGACGGAAACAACGCGGGGACCGCCGTCACGGGCAACGTGATCACCGGCAGCACGTTCGGCGTCTTCCTCGACGGGGCGAAGTCACTGCAGTTGGGCGCCGCGGGGAGCGGCAACGTCATCCAGGCGGGAATCAATCCTGCAACTGGCACCTACGATCCAACGCGGCCCTCCTACGGCCTGCACGCCACCGGCGATCTCACCGGCACCGCGGTGGTTGCCAACTCGATCATCGACAACACGATCGGCGTCCGTCTCACCGATGCCCGCGGCCTCTCGGTCAAGGATGGCAATCTCCTCTTCCGCAATCGATTCCAGGCGATCGCCGCCGCGGGCACGAGCACTTCGACGGTCATCGCCAGGAACACGATCGAGGGCTCCCTCCCAGACGCCACGCGCGCACCCTTCGGGATCGTTCTCGACTCGGCCACCGGGCTCACCGTCGGCGGCGAGGCCGCGACGGACGCCAATGGGATTTTCAGCACGTCGACGGCCGTGCTGGCCCGTGGCAACCTGACCGGTTCGGCGATCAAGCGCAGCATCATCCGCACCATGAACAACGGCGTCGTGCTCGCCTCGGCCCGGGGGCTCTGGGTGCAGTCGAACGACGTCAACGGCGCCGTGCAGCAGGGGCTCAATGCCTCCGGCGACTGCACCGGCACCACCGTCCTCTTCAATCGGATCGTCGGCGGCGCCTCGGGCGTGGTGATCGACGCGGCGAGGTCGCTCCAAGTGACCAACAACGTCATCGACGCCAATCGGGTGGGGGTGTTCGCCACCGGAAACTGCCCCGGCACGAAGGTGGCCGACAACGCCGTCGTCTCCAACGGCACAAACCTCTCCACCTCGACGGCCACCGGGGGATGGTTCCAGCCGTCGTGATCAATCGGG
>CAJAYZ010000457.1 GCA_903949225.1 uncultured Planctomycetaceae bacterium | reverse complement strand
CGTCTCGTCCACGAAGGGCTCTTCCGACCAAGGCACCGGCACCTTTTCCACCGGCGCGATCCGCTGGATCGGGCCATCGTCCCCGGCCTCCAGACTCGTTCGTAGCGCCGGATGGCGCGCCGTCACCTGATGCAGCGCCGCACGAAAGCGATCCCAGTCGATCGGTCCATCGGGACGGAAAGCGTGCGGCAGGTTGTAGGTGGCCCGATCGGAGAGCAGCGTCTGGAGAAACCACATCGCTCGCTGCGCGGGAAGAGCCGGCACGGTCGTGGCATCCCCGGATGCGCTGACGGTCGGCGACCGCGCCGCGTCAGCCAAGGGAACGGGGGCCGCGCCGAGCCAGTGGGCTGCGAGCGCCGCCACGGTCGGGTGATCAAAGACATTGCGAACCGATGCATTGATCGCGAATCGCTCTCGAGCCCGTGCGACCAGACGCATCGCAGAGAGCGATGTGCCACCAGCATGGAAGAAGTCGTCGTGACGACGCGGCACGCCTCGGCCGAGCACGGCAAGCCAGAGCTCGGCGATCGCCTGCTCGGCACCATCCAACGGCCTCTCGTCAGTGACGTCAGCCGCGACCTCCGCTCGCTCCGGAAGCGGGTTTCGTTCGAGGGAATGTCGGTCGAGCTTGCCGTTGGGGGTGAGCGGCAAGCTTTCATGGACGCCTATCCGCAGGGGAATCATCGCCGCCGGGAGCCGGGCCGCCAGCAGCGAGGCACGCACGACCGGCTCCGTGGGTGTCGAGAGAACCGACCGGAGGAAGATCGAAAACGACGCCGCGTACCGGCTGATCGTCTCGGGATCGAACCGCCTTCGGTCGTACTCGAACGCCCCCCGCAGGGCGGTCCCGTCTCCTTCGAGAAAGAGTGTCAGGTCGACCTTCGCGGTCCCCGTATCGACCGGAACAGGGTCGCTTTGAACGCCCTCAAGACATGCTCTTACCAGCCCCTGGCTGGTGTGGACAAAGAGCGTTTTCACGATCGGCGGCCGTTCCCCGGACCGCTCCGCGGTGGCCGCGGCCACGATCTCGTCGAACGGCAGTTTGCCGTGGGAGACGGCGGCGAGGAACGTCTCGCCCACCTGCCGGACAAGCGCCAGAAACGACTTCTGGGAGTCGCCGACATCATCCCAGCACACACGCACCGGAAGGGTGTTGAGAAAGCAGTTGACCGACTCCTGAATCTCGGGCGTGCTCCGCAACGACACCGGCGTGCCGACGACGATGTCATCAGCACCGGATACCCGATGAAGCCAGCCGTGGAACGCCGCCAGCAGAATCTGGAAGAACGTCGCGCCGGTCTCGCGGGAGATCGCCTGAAGTGCCGCGGAGACATCGCCGTCGACTCCGAACCGATGCGTCTCTCCCGTTGGCCCGCCATCCCAGGGAGATGAAAGCCCCAGCCAAGGGAGTTCGCCGGTGGCGTCAGCCAACGTCTTCCGCCAAAACCGAGCGCAGCGATCCCGATCGGCCGGACCGAGGCACGGGAGACCGAGGTCAGATTCGGCTGCGGCTGGCCGTGCCCCCTCCGATTTCTCTTCCGCCTGTCTGGCAAACTCGCGGACGAGGAGTTCGATCGACCAGTCGTCGATGATCGCGTGGTGGAACGTGAGGAGCAGGATGCCGTGCGGGGCCGCCTGCGGAAACAGCGTCGCCCGCCACAGCGGCGCCGTCGCCAGCTCGAAGGGAATCCGGGCGTGGGCCCGCAGCGCCGCCTCAATCCCCGTCTTGTCAACGCCAGGCTCCACCGACCATGGGACCGACACCCGGTCGATGGACAACACCCTCTGCACCGGGCCACCGTCGTCAGCCTCCAACGCCGATCGCAAGGCCGGATGCCGCGTCATCGTCCGGAAAAGCGTCTCCTGAAACCTTTCCCAGTCGATCGGTCCATCGGGCCGAAACGCAAACGGCTCGTTGTAGGTAGCCCGATCGGGAAGAAGGGCATCGAGGAGCCACATCCCTCGTTGCGCCGGCAGCGCCGGAAAGATCCGGTCTTCCGTGGGCGGAATTGGGGGGGCCGCTGTGAAGCCTCCAGCGGCCATGCTCCCAGTTCCGTCGGCCACCGCCGCATCAATCACCGCCGCCAAGCGCGAGACCGTTCTGGTCTCGAAGACCGTGGTAACCGGCAGCCGAACGCGAAACTCGCGCTCGATCGCCGCCATGAGGCGCATCGCCAGCAGCGAGTGGCCGCCGAGGGTGAAGAAGTCGTCGTCGCGACCGCGGGCCTGACGACGGAGGAGGGCGTGCCACAACGAGGCGACGCGCGACTCGGTTCCGGGGCGCGGTGGTTCGACTCGGCCATCCGTCTCGCACTCCTCAAGAAGGGCGAGAAGGGCCGTGCGATCAACCTTGCCGTTGGTGTTGACCGGCAGGGCGACGATCGGCACCAGGCGGGCCGGCACGAACGCCGGCGGGAGGCGGCCCTCGAGCCATGCGTGGAGTCCGTCGATCGGCTGGAGACTGCCGTCCCGGCGGGCGACGAAAGCCGCCAACGCCGTCTCACCATCATGCCTGAAGGGGAGCACGGCAACGGCGTGCACGGCGGAGTGCTTGAGAAGCGTGTTCTCGATTTCCCCCGGCTCGACGCGGTGGCCGCGGATCTTGACCTGCTGATCCATCCGCTCGACGAACAGG
>CAJAYZ010000456.1 GCA_903949225.1 uncultured Planctomycetaceae bacterium | reverse complement strand
TTCCACCACGCGATCATCGACGATTGGTCGATCGAGGTGTGTCTCGCCGATCTTGGCCGGGCCTACGTGTCGCCGGAATCATCAGGGACTCTCAACGCATCGACCGCCTTCGCTCCGATGGCGGTGCCGGCGATCGCCGGGACACTCGATCCGATCGCGGACAAGAACTTTTGGACGGCCGAGCTGACGGGGATCCCCGACGGGGTCCATTGGCCAGGCGTGATTGCTCACGCCGGCGCGGCAACGTCTCGGGGTGAAACACGCCGATTCCGGCTCGACGGCTCCGTCGCTGAGGCCTGGCGGGGGATCGCCCGGGAGGCCGATGCCACCCTTTTTTCTGCTCTGTTCGCGGCGTTTCACGCGTGGGTCCATCGGTTGACCGGCAGCGAGGACACGGTCATCGCCACGCCGGTCGCGGGGCGGGGCGTGGAAGGCCTCGAAGAAGCGGTGGGCTGTTTCCTCAACACGCTTCCCATCCGTGTCCGCTGGGGAGGAGACCCCGCGCTGGCGCAGGGCCCGGCCGTCGCCGCGATCCGACGGGTGCGAGACACGTTCCTCACGGCCCTTGACCATGGGCAGTTGCCCTTCGACGAGATCGTCACCTCTGTTCCCGGCCGCCAAGCCGGTCGCCGCCATCCGGTGACCAACGTGATGTTTGTCTTCCTCGAGCCGACCGACCCGACGTGGACCATTGGGCCAACGCGGATGGAGAAAGTCGACGTCGACACCGGCACGAGCCGTTTCGACCTCACCCTCTCCCTCGTGGCGGGCAGCGATGGGATCGAGGGGACGGTGGAGTACTCGACCGATGTTCTCGTCAGTGCTGACGTCGAGCGGCTCGTCACCGGATTCATCTCGCTCCTCGGGGCGGTGGCGGCCGATCCGGGCGTGGCGATCAGAGACATCGATCTGCTCGCTGTCGACGAGCGGCGGCAGGTTCTCCACGACTTCAATGCCACGGCGACCGACCTCGGGCCCCCCGCCACGCTCCAGGAACTCTTCTCGGCACAGGTGTGCCGCACGCCGGCGGCGGTGGCGCTCGAGAGTGGCAACGAAATCCTCTCCTATGCCGAGCTCGCTTGTCGGGTGAACCGGTTGGCCAGATTTCTGCGTTCCCGGGGCGTCGGCCGCGACGTGCCGGTGGCCGTGTGCATGGAGAGGTCGGTGGAGATGGTGGTGGCGCTGCTGGGAATCGTCACCGCCGGTGGCGCATATCTGCCGCTCGACCCGGAATATCCAACGGTTCGGATCGGGGCGATGCTCGCGAGCGCCTCCGCGCCGGTCGTCCTCGTACAGGAGCGTTTTCGTGACCAGGTGGCGGGTGCCATCGGGGGCTCAGGCGACGAGGTGTTCCAGGTCGATGCCCAGCGGCAGGAACTCGCCGCCTTCGACGACCGACCACTCGACGACATCGCCACGCCGGATGATCTGGCCTACGTGATCTACACCTCGGGCTCGACCGGGGTGCCGAAGGGAGTGATGAACACGCACGCGGGGATCGTCAACCGGCTGCGGTGGATGCAGGACGCCTACCGTATTGGTGCCAGCGACCGCGTGCTCCAGAAGACGCCGTTCGGCTTCGACGTGTCGGTGTGGGAGTTCTTCTGGCCGCTCCTCACCGGCGCCAGGATCGTGATGGCGCCGCCCGGCTTGCATCGGGAG
>CAJAYZ010000455.1 GCA_903949225.1 uncultured Planctomycetaceae bacterium | reverse complement strand
GGGTGGACATGCGTGGATCTCGGTGGAGGGAAGAAGGGCTGGACGGTGGGAAGAGCGAACCAGATTTTTACGCCGGTGGCAACTGCGAACCGGGCGGGGCCGCGACGCTGCCTGGGAAGCGGCGGAAAAGGCCTCAGCCGACCGCGGCGGCCGAGGCATAAGAGCCGAGGATCACGACCCGCTTGCAGCGGCGCTCGAGGGCGGAGATCGCCCGGCGGACGCGAAGGTCATCGCGGTGCCCCTCGAGTTCGACGAAGAAGATGTAGCCCCGTTCCTCGCCCGGGAGCGGGAACGACTCGATCCAGGTGAGGTTGAGCTTTTGCTTCTTGGGGATCGCCAGGGCGTCGGCAAGGCCGCCGGGGCGGTGCTCGATCTCGAACATCAGCGACGTCTTGTCGTTGCCGGTGCGCGACGAATCGGCATGGCCGATGACGGCGAAGCGGGTGGTGTTACCAGCGACGTCCTCGATGTCTTCGGCGAGGATGTCGAGCCCGTGGTGCACCCCGGCCTGGCGGCTGGCAATGGCGGCGGCCCGGGGCGTCTTGGCAGCGGTCTCGGCGGCGGCGCTCGTACTCGTGACCTCGACGAGCCGGGCATCGGGGAGGTGCCGGGCCAGCCAGTTGCGGCACTGCGACAGTGCCTGCGGACGGCTATAAACCGTGTCGATCACGGTCCGGTCGCAGGCGGCGAGGAGGTTGTGGTGGATCCGCAGCGGCACCTCGGCGCAGATCTTCACCGGCAGGCGGGAGAAGTTGTCGAGGGTGTCGGCGATCCGGCCGTCGGTGGAGTTTTCCAGCGGCACGACGCCGTAGTGGGAGTGGCCGGCATTCACCTCTTCGAAGGCCGCCGAGATGCTCGCTACCGGGACAAACTCGACCGAGCTGCCGAAACGGTGGAGGGCGGCCAAATGGCTGTAGGTCCAGGCCGGGCCGAGGTGGGCGACGCGGAGGTGCTGCTCGATCGCCCGCGACCCGGAGATCAGCTCGCGGTAGACCGCCTTGAGGCTCTCCGCCGAGAGCGGGCCGGGATTGTTGCCAGCGACCCGCTCGAGCACGATCTCCTCGCGGGAAGGGTCGTAGGTCTGCTGGCCGGTGGCCCGCTTGTGATGGCCGATCTTGCCGGCCACCGTCGCCCGCTCGTTCATCAGGGAGACGAGCATCCGGTCGATCCGGTCGATCTCGGCACGGAGCGGGGCGAGGCCCGGTTCCTTTCCCTGAGGCCCTGCCGGTTCGGCGGCAAGGAGGCGTTCAGACGACGGTTTGCGATGAGGGCCCGACTTGGCCATGGAACGCCGAACAAAAAAGGAGGACTGTGGGGCGGACAGCCAAAATGGCAGGCCGGCGGTCCGGGGCGCGGTTGCCCGGGTCCAAACCTCTCACTGTAATCAGATTGGCAGCCCCGTAAATAACACGATCTTTCCGTGGGGCCAGAGGGCGGAAGGGCTTCTTTGGGCGTCATTCCCGGCTGGCACGCTCTTTGCACTTCAGGGGCCAGCGTTGGGCCGGGAGCGGTCGCGTTCCAGCCGTCTCCAGCCGCCTGCAGCCGATTCTGGCGCGGGTTCGTTCCCGGCCCACCACTCAATCACATCCCAGAAACAGTCCCCGCAACAAGGAAGCAAGTCCCATGGCCAACCCGAAGGGCGAGAAGATCATCGGTATCGATCTGGGCACCACCAACTCCGTCGTCGCCGTGATGGAGGGGAAGGAGCCCAAGGTGATCGCCAACAAAGAGGGCAACCGGCTGACGCCGAGCGTGGTCGCCTTCAACGACAAGGGGGAAACCCTCGTCGGCGACACCGCCCGCCGCCAGGCGGTCACCAACCCGAGGCGGACGATCTACTCGATCAAGCGCTTCATGGGCCGGCGTCACAACGAAGTGGCCGGCGAGGAGAAGATGGTTCCCTACGAGGTCGTCGGCGGCCCCGAGGACTACGTCAAGGTAAAGGCGGGCGACCAGACGAGCACCCCGCCGGAGATCTCGGCCAAGATCCTCCGCTCGCTCAAGGAATCGGCCGAGAGCTACCTCGGCCACAAGGTCAACAAGGCGGTGATCACCGTCCCGGCCTACTTCAACGATGCCCAGCGTCAGGCCACGAAGGACGCCGGCCAGATCGCCGGCCTCGAGGTGATGCGAATCATCAACGAGCCGACGGCGGCCGCGCTCGCCTACGGCCTCGAAAAGAAGGCCCAGGAGAAGATCGTCGTGTTCGATCTCGGCGGCGGCACGTTCGACGTGTCGGTGCTCGAAGTAGCTGACGGCGTGTTCCGCGTCATCAGCACCAACGGCGATACGCACCTCGGTGGCGACGACTTCGACCAGACCCTCATCAATCACGTCGCCGATCAGTTCAAGAAGGAGCAGGGGATCGATCTCCGCAAGGACACGATGGCCCTGCAGCGTCTCCAGGAAGCCTGTGAGAAGGCGAAGAAGGAATTGAGCTCGGCCCAGAGCACCGACATCAATCTCCCCTTCATCACCGCCGATGCCACCGGCCCCAAGCATCTCCAACTGTCGATCACCCGGGCGCAGTTCGAGCAGATGTGCGACGCCCTCGTGGAACGCTGTCGCGGCCCGGTCGTGCAGGCCCTCAAGGACGCCAAGCTCGACCCGAAGGACATCGACGAAGTGGTGCTCGTCGGCGGTTCGACGAGGATTCCGAAGGTTCAGGAACTCGTCAAGAAGCTGTTCTCGAAGGAGCCCCACAAGGGGGTCAATCCTGACGAGGTCGTGGCCCTCGGGGCGGCGATCCAGGGGGGCGTGCTCGGCGGCGAGGTCCAGGACGTGCTCCTCCTCGACGTCACCCCGCTGTCCCTGGGTATCGAGACCGAGGGGGGGCTGTTCACGAAGCTCGTCGAGCGCAACACGACCGTCCCCACCGAGCGGAAGCAGGTCTTCAGCACGGCGGCCGACAACCAGCAGGCGGTGACCGTGAGTGTCTATCAGGGTGAGCGGCCGATGGCCCGGGACAACCGCCTCCTCGGGCAGTTCAATCTCGACGGCATCCCCCCCGCTCCGCGTGGCACGCCGCAGATTGAGGTGAAGTTCGACATCGACGCCAACGGCATTCTCTCGGTGAGCGCCAAGGATCTCGGCTCCAACAAGGAGCAGACGGTCAAGATCGAGCAGTCGAGTGGCTTGAACGAGGCTGAGATCGAGCGGATGCGGAAGGACGCTGAACTCAACGCCGAGGACGACAAGCGGAAGCTGCGGCTGGCGGAGGTCCGCAACCGTGCCGAGGCTCTCTGCTTCCAGACAGAAAAGCTCGTCAAGGAGAATGGCGAGAAGCTCTCGGCTTCCGACAAAGCGCCCCTCGAAGCGGCGATCACGAAGGCCCGCGAGGTGGCCAAGGGAGAGGATGTCGACGCGATCCAGTCGGCCCACGACGCCCTCGAGCAGGCGGCCCACGCCCTCACGAAGGTGTTGTATGAGTCGACGGCGGCGCAGGGTGGCCCCGGGGCCGGTCCGGCGCCGGGTGGCTCGGGTAGCAAGCCGGCCGACGACACGATCGATGCCGAGTTCGAGGTCAAGAAGGACGCCTGATCCCTTCTCCTCCCGACCGGCCGCGGTGACAGCCGCCGCCGCCGGTTAGGTCTGAACAGTCCAACTCCCGAGGGGAGACGGTGGCTGCCACCGTCTCCCCTTTTTTCAAGGACTCAACGCCATGCCCTTCCGATTCGACAAGTTCACGATCAAAGCCCAGGAGTCGGTCCAGCGGTCGCTGGAGCTGGCGGCTTCGCGTGGCAATCCGCAGGCGACGCCGGTCCATCTCCTCTCGGCGCTCATCGCCGAGCGCGAGGGGATCGTCCGCCCGCTCCTGGAAAAGATCGGGGTCGACCGCGGCCATCTCGAGCGGATCATCGAAGCGGAGCTGTCGCACTTCCCGAAGGTGTCGGGGGGCGCCCAGCCGCAGCCCGACCAGGATCTGATCAAGATCTTCGAGGCGGCGTCGGCCGAGGCCGACGTCATGAAGGACGAGTTCGTCTCCACCGATCATCTCCTCCTCGGCTTGGTGAAGACGCCCTCGAAGGCGAAGAACGTCCTCAAGCTGGCGGCGGTCGACGAGCAGCAACTCCTTGCCGGGCTCCAAGCGGTCCGCGGCAGTGCCCGGGTGACGGATCAGAATCCGGAGGAGAAGTTTCAGGCGCTCGAGAAATACGGCATCGATCTCGTCCAGCGGGCCAGTCAGGGGAAGCTCGATCCGGTCATCGGCCGCGACGCCGAGATCCGCCGCGTCATCCAGGTGCTGTCGCGGCGGACGAAGAACAATCC
>CAJAYZ010000454.1 GCA_903949225.1 uncultured Planctomycetaceae bacterium | reverse complement strand
GGCCCCTCCGTCCCCCAGGAGCGAGGAACGCGCTCGCAGTGGGCGCGAAGAGGATGATCTGATCGCAGACGGCGATTCGCCCGAAGGCCGGATTCTCGAGGATGGCGATCGCCCCGAGGGAGACCGCACCAGCGGTGAGCCGCGACGTGGCCGTCGCCGCCGGGGACGCCGTGGTGGTCGGGGACGCGGCGGGAGGGATCGCGACGACGCACCGCGGGACGAGGCGGCACCGGGCCGGGCCGACGACGCTGCTCCTCGAAGCGCTCCTCAGGTCGATGACAGGGCCGACGATGAGTTCGGCTTCCAGCCGCGGAAGCCTGCCGAGGAGGTCCCCCGCCAGGAGCGGCGTCCTGCTCCCCCGCGACGTCAGGACGACGGTGAACGTCGGTCGTCCCGAGACCGGGACGGCGAGCCCCGCAGCCAGCCTCCGCGTGGCGAGCCATCGGCTCCCGCGGCCGGTTTTGCTCCCGCGGCCGGTTTTGATTGGGATGCACCGAGCGAACGGGCTTCTGCCCCATCCCGCTCCCACGGCAGCGATCGGTCGCCTCCCCGGAAGACCGAACGTGACGACGACAACTGGGGGGGCATCGATCTGGATCCCCGTGAGCCGGCAAGCGAGACCGGTGGCGGGGAAGACGGGGCCCCGATCGATGGTGAATCGCGGGGCGACGCTGGCGACGAGCAGACCCGCCGTCGCCGCCGCCGCGGCCGTCGTGGTGGCCGCCGTCGTGGCGGCCGGGAACGGACCGGCGACGAACGTCCCACCTCGGAACAAGCCGGCGACGAATCGGCCCCGTTGAGTCGTGGCGATAAAGCCGCTGACGACGAACCGCTCCCCTCCGGCTACGGCCGGGCTCCCGTTCCTCCCCGCCCCGCTGCCAACGGCACCGGCGAAGGGGAAGCGCGCGGACGCCGACGACGGGGACGGGGCGACCGGAAAAGTTCGACGCCACGTGCTGCCGGCGCCGCCGGTGCTGCGGGCGAGCCTGCCGCGGAGGGGGCGGAGCCGAAGAGCCGGGGCCGCTCGTCGAGGCGGGGGACCGCTGGACGCAGTCGCCGCCCCGAACCGGAACTCCGTGCGACGTCGCGTCTTGCCCGCGGCCGGAGGGACGATTTTGCCCCGGTTGCTGGCGGCTACGACGAGGACGACGAAGGGCTCGACTTCCTCGGGATCGAGGAGGCTGGCCGCGAGACGCCGCACGTGGAATCACGGCGGAGCGACGACGATGAACTCCTGGCGGAAAGCGGTCTCAGCAGCGTCACCGACGTGCCGAGCTGGGTGGAAGCCATCGGCATCGTCATTGCCGGCAACCTCGATGCCCGCAACCGCCCCCCGCGGGGCGGCGATGATCAGGATCGCGGTCGCCGCGACGGCTCTCGGGGAGGCAGGGGCTGAACGCTCCCTGCTCTCAAATCTTTTGGCTCAGGCCTTTTGGTGTCGTCCGACCCGCGATCTGCGGGCTGGACGACACCGAAGCAGGGGCTCTAAGGCCGATCACTTCATCGAGATCGTCCGCGCGAGTGGCTTGAGGATCTGCTCGACGACACAACTGTCGACGACTTCCTGGGCAATCACCGCGAGGCGATTGATCGCGTCGACGTAGGAAGTCTGGGGCTCGAGGCTTCCGTACTGACGGGCGGTCACGTAGACGCTCAACTGCTCCTCGGCGAATTCCCCGGTCCGCACCTGGAACGCGTTGGTGCGGGATTCGGTGCTGATCCGCACCTGGGTGCGGCAATCCTCGTCGAGGGCCACCGTCAGCGACGGCTCGAAGTTGATCACGCGAGCCCCAGGGATTTCGGCCACCCGGTCGAGCGCCGGCCCGACCCCGAGGGCTTCGGCCAAAAGTGCGTTGTGATTCCCCCGGTAGGCGAAATCGAAGCCGAACAGGAGGTCGAGCGCCTCGCAGTCGAGGGGGCTGACCGAGAGGAGGGCCGGGGCAAGATCGACCACCAGCCGATGCTGGTCGAGGACCGAATCGAGGGACGACGGGTTCACCTGCCCTGAGCAGAGCCGCTTCGACTCCACCGCGGCCCACCGATAACGCCCCTGATCCTTGTCCTCCTCGAGGACAAAATCCCGCTTGTCGCGGCAGTAAAACTTCCGCATCACCGGGTACTTCTTCTGGACGCACTCGAAGAAGTGGAGGATCGTCTCGCGTTGCGAGGGGAGTTCCATCTCCGTCGCCAGGTTCATGTTGACGTAGAAATCGTCAGCCAACGACGCGTAGGGCGTCATGCACGTGTGCTCCCGGGCGGAAAATCCAAAACCAAATATACGGCTCGTTCGAAGACGCTGTCAAAATAGCACCATTTCGCCCCTTCGCTGCGTCGTCCTGCTGGTTTTTCCAGAACAGGATCGACATAATCGACCCTCACCCCGCCAGTTCCACACCGATCGCGGCCCCCGCGGCAACGCCCCCCAGAGCCAGACCCCTCTCCCAGACCCCTCTCCCAGACCCCTCTCCCAGACCCCTCTAAAAAACCCTTCCAAAACCCTCTTCAAGAGGGGCT
>CAJAYZ010000453.1 GCA_903949225.1 uncultured Planctomycetaceae bacterium | reverse complement strand
GTGAAAATGGCCTCGGTGACCGTCTTCTCCAAGGACTACACTCGCCGCATGGTACGCGATCGCTGGCAGTTCACCGCGCCCCCGTTCGCCGGCGGTGCCGATCCGGCCACCTTCCACCCTGGCGGGCCGCAGGACGAGGCGCTGGCCCGGTTGGAGTGGCTCGTTGAGCAACGGCAGCGCTGCGCGCTGGTCGTCGCCGACGAAGGCTGTGGCAAGAGCCACCTCGGCTCGATGATCCCCAGGCGTCTGGGGGGCATGGGATGCGAGGTCGTCCTCATCTCCCTGCGCGGTCTCGGCAGCGACGACTGGCTCGATCTCCTCCTCGCCCGGCTGCCACTCGATCCGCCGGCGCGGGCCGAGGCGATCCGGCCGTGGCAGAAGCTCGAGGATAGGCTGCGCGAGAACGCGCTAATGGAGCGGACGACCGTGATCGTCGTCGACGACGCCGATCATGCTTCCGCCGCGGCGATCGAGGGAATCACCCGGCTCGTCGTCGCCTCCGAGCCGCTCTTCTACCGCACGCTTTTGGTGTTGACGACGAGCCCCGACGGGATGAGCCGGCTCCCAGCCCCCCTCCGGCAGCGGACGGCGGTGCGGATCGAATTGCCGCCGTGGGACGAGGAAGATGTGGCGGGCTTCATCGCGGCGGCCCTCGATCGCGTCGGCGCCGATCGCGAGCTGTTTTCCCCTGAGGCGATCGCGACGCTCGCCAGGTTCACCGGTGGCGTGCCCGGCCCGGTTTGCCGGCTGGCGCGGCTGGCGGTGGTGGCCGCTTCCGCCGATGGCCTCGAGCAAGTCGATGCGGGAACGATCGAGCGAGCCTGGCGCGAGCTTGCCCCCGATCCCGCTCCGCGGCTCTCGTTCCCGGCGCCTGCCGACGATGAGCCGAGCGTTCCGGTCAATCCCCGGGTGCGGGTGGTGCGCCGTCTCGGTGAGTGAGCAGGAGGCTCCGCTCTCAGCGCCGCCAGCGTCATCCCCGCAGGAAGGGAGGGGGCTGTTGGGAACGACCCTGCGATGGCCTACACTGACGCCTCTTCCTGGGGGGGGCCTGCCGTTCCCGGGATTCCATCGACACGCCCGCGGAGAGTCGCTGTGGCCCATCCAGCACGAGACCCGTCCCCCTCGATGAGTGGTCGTGCGCCCGCGTTGTCAGCCACCGGTCGGTCGGTGGCGATCTCTCCCGATGACGATTCGGTCATCGACCTCCGCAACCGCACGCTCGCCGCCTTCCTTGCCTGGTGCGTCCCCGGCCTCGGCCACTTCTACCAGGGGCGGAAGCACAAGGGGGGGCTGTTCATGGGAGCGATCCTCGGCATGTTCCTCGCCGGCCTCTGGCTCGGCGGCGGCAAGGTCGTCTACGCGGCGTGGCGGCCGGCGGAACCGCGCTGGGCATTCGTCTGCCAGGCCGGTGCCGGGCTCGTGGCGATGCCGGCGCTCCTGCAGTCGCGTCATCTCTCCGGTGCGGCGAAGCAGCCGTTCTTCACGAGCACTTTCATGGCGCCGCCGCTCCATCCGGGGCAGATCGTGTCGCGGGCCTATTCCGACCGTCTGATCGCCACCGATCCCGACATCGATGATGAGGCGTTCTTCGATCGTCCCCCGTATCGGCAGTTCCGCGGCGATCAGCTTTCGCTCTGGCAGCGCCGGCTGGGGCGGTGGTTTGAGTTCGGCACGCTCTACACGATGCTCGCCGGGATGCTCAACATCCTGGCGATCTACGACGCCTTCGCCGGGCCGCTCGGCGCCGGGTCGTCCAACGGCAGCGATCCGCGCAAGCCCTCTGAGCCTCCCCGCTGACGCGGCGGCGCTGGCTGACTTCCCCCCGATCAACTTCAACACGAGCTTCCCATTCTCCGTCTCATCTCCCACGGTCTCCCGACAGTCGCACGGATGCTGGTGCTGACGTCGACCTCCATGGAAGGAACCGCATGACCGCGCTTGAACTCCTCGCCTTCATGCCCCCGGTGGCAACATTTGCCGATCGGGTGCCGGGATTCCTCTTCGGGCTACCGCTGGTGGCGCTTGCGAGCCTCGTGTTTGCCGCCACGCACCATGAAGACCCAGCCGCGATCCGCTTGGCCACGATCCACTGGACGGTGTGGCTCGGCGGGATCCTCGGCATGGTGCTCGCCGGCGTGCTCCTCCTCGGCTGGCTCAGCTAGACGGCGGTGTGACCTCGGCGGATCACGTTGCCCCGCCGGGGGCCAAGGGCTCGATCGCCATCGGGGGGTGAGCCGGCGTGCAACGCTCGATCCCACCGAACGACACGAGAGCGGCACCGTGGCGAGCCAGCGGCTTGGCCGGCCTTACTTCAGCGGTTGGTCTACGAAGAAATCCTCGGCGGGGTGGGCCTTCCTTATGACGGAGAGGTAACCGTCATCTGCCATGATCTCAGCGGGCCAGCCAAGGCTCATGAAGTTCGACATACTCATGCTATAGCCATAGGCTCCGGCGTTGAAAAAGCCGATGGTGTCGCCGACTTGGGGCCTTGGAAGCGGCACTGCATGAGCGCTAACATCGAGCGGGGTGCACACGGGGCCACCGACTTCGAACTCGCCGGCGACCGGCTCCGCGATCTTGTTTAAAAGCCTCACGGGATGGCTGATGTTCAAAAAGACCGGCCTCGAGAACTGGCTCATGCCGCCATCGGCAAGGATAAACTCCTTCCCGCGAGATGCCTTGGTCCGCAAGACCCGGGCAACGAAGATGCCGGCCTCGGCTGTCAGGTAGCGCCCGACTTCGAACGCAAGCCTGCAACCCGGAAAGGTCGCATGCACTTTGTCGCGGGCCCTATCGGCGTCCAGGGCGATGCGTGCCAGGTCGAGCTCCTGGTCTTCATCCCCGTACGGTACGCCGAATCCGCCTCCGAAATCGATGCACTTGAGATCGAACCCGATTTGGCCGGCAAGCCTGAGAGCCATATCGGCGACATAGGCTACATGGGCCCCGACCGCTTCGGCATCCAGCGCTTGGCTTGCCGCGTAGGAGTGGACTCCCACGATTTCGGAGTGCTTGAGGCCAATCGCGCGCACGGACTCGACCGCGGTCTCCTCGTCGATCCCGAACTTGCTCGGGCCTCCGACCATGATCTCGGCAGCCGTCGGCTTCTCGAGGGTATTGATCCTCAGCAT
>CAJAYZ010000452.1 GCA_903949225.1 uncultured Planctomycetaceae bacterium | reverse complement strand
GGATCTCCAGGTCGAGCGACTCGACCGCCCGCACCCGCGGCCGCAACCAAAAGTCACGAAACGACTTCGAGATTCCGACGCACTTCACGTCGATCTCGCCACTGCGCCCGGGAGGTGGGTCGAGCATCGGGCTGCCTGGTTTCACGCTTTCCATCGGCTCCCTCCGTCACTCGAATCGCCTAGCGGCCCCCACGTCCGCGGCCACCGGCTGCCTCGCGCTGGCCGCGGAGCTGCTCCTGCTGCCGCTCCTTCTGAACCTCGGGGTCGCGGTTGAGCTGCAGTTCGAGCCGCCCAGGCGCAGTGTAAAAGGTCTCCACGTCGCCGGTGAAGATGCGCTCGCGGGTGGCCTCCCAGAGGCGGTTGAGCACGAGTCGTGGATGCTGCTCATACTCGGGCAGCAGCCGCTCGAACGTCTCGCGGTCTCCCCGCACTTCCTCCACCACGCGGGCGCGGTGGGTTTTGGCAGCATCGATCCGTCGGGCCACGTCACCGCCGATCGCCACGCCGTCGATCCGCAGGGCATCGAGCGCCTCGTCGATGGCCCGGGCGATCGCTTCGGCATCGTCGGTGCGGCCGGCCTCGACGGCCTGCTCGTAGGCGTCGATTTCCGCAAGCAGCCGGGCGCTGGCGGAGCCGGCCGTCTCGCCCAGGATCCGGGCGCGGTCCTGTTCGGCGGTCACGATTCGCTGCGTGCGGTCGGTCTCAGCGGAGGTGACCGCCTCGAGGCTGTCGAGCACGCTGCCCGGTGCCGACACTTCGTCGAGCGCGAGTTGGTCGATGGTGAGGCCCGTCTGCATCGACGTGAGACGGTCGCGGGCCAGCCCCGCCGCGGCTTCGCGATTGACAGCCGCCTTGAGCACCTCGTCGGCCGGCTGCCGGGCGACGGTGTGGACGATGCCTTGAGCGATGACGCAACGCACGAGGCTGCGGGCGAGTTCCGGATCTCCCACGTTCGTCAGGTAGGCCACCGGGTCGGCCACGCGATACGTGACGGTCCAGCGGGCGTGGACGATGTTGACGTCGCCGGTGAGCAGCGAGCCGTCACGGGTCGGGTCGAGCGGACCGCTTCGCGAGCGGCGAATCTCCGCCTGGGTGCGACCCCGTTCGCGGCCCGCGGCGTCGTACCAAAACTCCCGGTCGAGGACGAGCGACTGGGGGCGGGTGTCGATGGTGATCACCTGTTCGATGGGGAAGGGGGCGGCCAGATAGGTGCCCCGCTCGAGCACCTGCTCGCCCGGCGGGCCGACATAGCGGCCAAACCGCAGTCGCAGCGCCGCCTCGTTGGAGCCCACGCTGAACAGGCCGCTGAAGGCATAGGCCGCCACCAACGCGAGCATCACGAGCCGCAAGATGCCGAAGGAGAGCCGTAGCGCCTCCGCCAGCGACCGCTGCGCGGGGTCGAGCGGCGAATCGGGCCCATCGGATAGGGGCGCGGGGCCGGTGTCGGTGCCGGTCATGGAGTCGTTCCCTCGGCGGGCTTGGCAGGCTGCCGGAACCAGTCGAGGATCCCCAGGCTCTCCGCGGAAAGCACGAAGGTGGTGTTATGGCCGAGCATCTTCTCGAGGGCCTCGAGCCGCCGGATGAAGATCGCGAACTCCTCGTTGCGGGCGAAGGCGTCGTATTCTCGCGAGGCTTCGCGGTCTCCTTGCGACCGGATTGCCTGCGCCCGCCGCTCGGCGAATGCGAGAATCCTGTCACGCGCGCTCTCCGCATCGCTGCGGATGGCCGAGGCCTGGGCCTGCCCTTCCTGGAGCGCCTCGTCGGCGAGCCGCTCGCGGCTAGCGATCATCGTCTCGAACACCTTGCCCGTCGTCGACTCCGGGAGAATGATTCGATAGATGCCGACGCTTTCGACCTTGAGGCCGTAACCGGCATCGTCCAGGGACTGCTGCACGGCGTCGCGGGCCTCGCGCTCGATCGTATCGAGCGCGAGGGTGTCGCGATCCTGATTGACGAGCTGGTCGAGCCGGTAGCCACTGAGGATGCCGCGCACTTCTCGCAGCCGACTGGAAAGCTGGCGGCGGGCCTCGGCCGGATCCTTGAGCGTGACGTAGAAGGGGAGCGGATCGGCGATGCGCCAGGTGAGGTAGGTGCGCACGATCACGCTTTTTCGGTCGGCCGTCTGCAACTCCTCCAGCCGATCCTCGAGCAGCTGCAGCCGTTTGGAATAGTGCGTGACCTGGTGCATGGGCCAGGGCAGCCGCCACTTGAGGCCGGGCGTCTCCTCGACGCTCTCCGCATCGGCCCGGTCGAACAGCGTGCGGATCGCCACCTGGTCGTAGCGCACCTGATAGAGAAACATCCGCGAGAGAATCGCGACGGCCAGCAGGCAGCCGATGAGGATCGTGAAGGCGTTTTTCATGGAAAGGGACGGCTGAAAAAAGGGGAGCTCACTCGCCGAGCAGGGTCTCGAGGGCCGACGCGGGGTCGGCAAAGTCCATCCGCAGGATTGGCAGGGCGCCCTCGTCGCCGGCCATGACGAACTTGCGGCGGTTGGACAGGCCGTCGGAGAGCACTTCGAAAAAGCGCACGGCCTGGTAGTAGCGCGGGGCACGCTCGTAGGCGAGCACCTCCCCCGCAAACCTCTCCTGGGCCGCCTGTTGGCCGACCGCGGTCGACCAACGATCCCCGCGGGCGGCGTGGATGAGTTTCGCCGCCTCGCCCTGGGCTGAAGCGAGGAGCGTGGCGATCTCAGCTGTGGCGGCTGCGGGCCGCTCCGCCTCGGTGCCGCCAGCCCGGTCGAGGGAGAGAATCGCCGCATCGAGACGGCGGGCGAGCGATTCGGAGCCGGCCACCTTCGAGAGCGTCGCCACCGCATCACGGCGGGCTCGCTCCACGATCGTCTCCCGGTCTTGCCGCGCCGCGATCTGGCGATGAAAGGCCCGGGCCACGGCGCCACCCGGAGGCTGGATCGCCGTCACCGCTGCGTCCACGATCTCGGGCCCGAGGCCCAACGCATCGACCCGCGCTTGGATCGCCGCGGCCAGCGCCGGCCCCGCGGTAGCGCGGCTCCGCGACAGCAAAAACTCGAGGTCGTGGCTCGCGAAGTATCGCCCCGCCTCCTGCTGGGCCACGACGGCAACGGCGGCCTCTGAATCGGGCGTTGTCGCGAGAACCGCAAGCAGGTCGCGGATGCGATATTGCACGGTCACCTCGGCATCGACGACCGCCAGTCCACCGCCGGCTGCCGCCGGAGCGAGGGCGGCCGGATAGTACTCCCGGCCGATATGGGCGCTCCGATCATCGCCTGTGGTCCAGAGGACGGCGTCTCCCTCGCGGCTGCGGCCGGCCAGATCGCTCGACACGCTCACCTGGAGCACACGCTGGGAAGGGTAGGTCGCGGCCGTTTCGATCGGCCAGGGGAGCTTGGCATGAATGCCGGCCGCGCGGATGGGCCCCGAGACGACGCCGAAGCGCAGTACCACCCCCTCCTCGTCGGGGCCGACGACGACCAGGCAGCTGAGGGCCAGCAGCACCGCCGCGCCGAGGAGGAGGAGCGGCGCGATGGCCCGGCCGAGAAGCCGAAACAACCAGCTCCGCGACACCTCGACACCGAATTGATAGCGGATCAACTCGCCCACGACATCGGCCAGCGACTCGGGCGCCGTGAGCAGGCCCAACAGCCGGCTGTCGAAGGCCGGCCGTGGGATCTCGCCCGGCTTCCGCGGCCGGTAGATCTCGAGCAGCGACGTGATCAGGATCTCGCCGCCCACCACGAGCATCACGGCGGGCACCGCGCCGGCCAGCACGCGGAAGAACATGGTGTCGGCGGCAATCGCCGCGGCCGCGGCTGCCACGGTCGTGAGTGCTGCGACGACGAAACAACTCATCAGGTAGCTCGCCCCGCCACGCAGGAGCCGCCACGCCGGCAGGCGGGCAAATCCGCTCACCCATCGGCCAGCCACGAACGCGAAGAACGTGATCGCTCCGGTGGCGAACAACAGGCCGACGGGCTGAGCGATGCCCGGCTGCGCGGCGGCCCACCGTGCAGTAAATCGCCACATGAGCAGGCTGCCGGCCGCCACGAGAAAGCCGCCTACGAGCAGGCTCACCGCCGGCAGGCCCCACGAGACGATCGTCGTCAGCCGCTGCCGGGCGCGCTGCAATTCGTCGGAGAGTTCGCCGAAGATCATCGCCGAGGCGGTGTCGCCGGTGGCGAGTGTGTCGGCCGCGAGGCTCTCTCGCCGCTCGAGGGCCCGCTGCCCGTAGAACACGACGAGCACGGTCCAAATCGGTACGCCGCCGAGCATGTGCCAGGTTGCGGCAGAGAGCGCTGGCTGGCCACTCCACGCGGCGGCGGCCGCGGTGGATGCTGCCAGCAGAAGTTGCACCACGAGCCCGGCGATGGCCGCCGAACGGCCCCGGCGAAACGTCTCCTGGTCGTCCTTCTCCCGCGCCATGCATCCGCTCCGCATACTGCTCTCTCGGCCCGCCGCCGGACCGGGCTCACCTGCCCTGATTTCCAGTGTACCATCGAGAAATTCACCAATCCCGGCCCCGGGCCCCTGTCGGCGGCCCCCCCCGGCGGGCAGGTGGTGCAGGACAGGCCGGGGCGGGTAGTGTGATCGATTGGGCTGGTCGATCCCTGCCCCGCCGGAGCGTCCATGACCGTTATCACGATCGCCCGCAACGCCTTCCTCGAATCGATTCGCCAACCGGTGTTCGCCGTGCTCCTCGTGGGCGGCATGCTGGCGATGGTGCTCAACGTCAGCCTCGCCGCCTTCACGCTCGAAGACGACAACAAGATCCTCATCGACCTCGGGCTCAGTACGCTGTTCGTGTGCGGGCTCCTCATGGCGGCCTTCACGGCCACGAGCGTGCTCTCTCGCGAGATCGAAAACCGCACCGTCGTCACCGTGGTGAGCAAGCCGGTGCCGCGGCCCGCCGTGGTGGCGGGGAAGTATCTCGGCGTGGCGGCGGCGCTGGCGCTGGGATTCTGGTCACTCGCGGCGGTGTTCCTCCTCACCGTGCGGCACCGTGTGCCCGACGGCGGCGTGGCCGACGCATCGTTCGACGGGCCCGTGCTCACCTTCGGCCTGATCGGCACGGTGGTGGCCACGCTCGTGGCGGCCTCCGCCAACTACTTTCGAGGCCGGCCGTTCGCGAGCGTGTTCGTGGCGGCGCAGGCGATTGCCACCAGCGCGGCGGTCGTCGCCGCCTGGAGCCTCGACAAGGGCTGGCGGCCGCAGAGCCCGCTCGTGGAATGGAATCCGCAGGTCATGTTCGCCGTGGGGCTCGTCTTCGAGGCGGTGCTCGTGCTGGCGGCGGTAGCGATCGCCGCCTCGACGCGGCTCGGCCAGACGATGACGCTCCTGATCTGCGTGGCGGTGTTCCTCGGCGGCCTGGTGAGCGAGTATTTCCTGGGCACGATCGTGGCCGGCGATGGGGCCGCCGAATGGCCGTGGTGGCTCGCATGGCCGGCGTATGCGGCGATTCCAAACCTGCAGTTTTTTTGGTCGGCCGACGCCCTCACCCAGGGGCAGCCGCTCGGCGCCGCCCACGTCGGCCGGGTGAGCCTTTACGCGACGGCCATGATCGCGGCGCTCGTCAGCCTGGCAGTGCTGCTGTTTCAGGAGCGGGACGTGGGCTGAGGATCACTTCGGCCCGCTCCACATCTTCACCGCAGCGGATCAGACGGGCCGAGTTGAAGATCACCACCAGTCCGCTGGCGACATGCAGGAGCGCGGCAGCCACGGGCGGCAGGTAGCCGGCCCCGGCCAGGGCCAGCGACACGACGATGAAGGCCGCCCCGACCGCGAGATTCTGGCGAATCACGGCAATGGTGCGCCGCGAGAGATCGATGAGAAAGGGCACACGGTCGAGGTTGCTGTTGAGCAGCGCGATGCTCGCCGAGTGGATGGCCACGTCGCTGCCGGCGGCGCCCATCGCGATCGAGATATCGCCCGCGGCGAGCGCCGGGGCGTCGTTGACGCCGTCGCCGATCACCGCCACCGTATGGCCGCGGCCCTTGAGTAACTCGACCATCTCGAGCTTCTCGTGTGGCAACACCTCGGCCTTGAACTCTTCGAAGTGCATCTGGGCCGCCACGCGGCGGGCGACGCTTTCACGGTCGCCGGTGAGGATCACGAGCCGCCGGATGCCCATGCCGCGGAGCCGATCCACCGCCTCGGCGGCGCCCGGCCGGGCGTTGTCTTCGAGCCCGATCCAGCCGACGAGCCGCCTGTCGCGGGCCACGTAAAGGACGCTCAGCCCGTCTGCCTCGGGGCTCGCTTGGACGGTTTGAATTGTGGCGCAGTCGGCCGGCTCGAGCCCAGTCTCAGGCGCGGCAAGCCACGCCGCTCGTCCCACCCGCACCTCGGCCCCGTCGATCACGGCGGCCAATCCACGGCCGGCGAGTTCCTCGAAGGCGGTCGGCCGCTCGAGCGGCACCCGCGCGCGCCGGGCCATCTCCGTGACCGCCCGCGACACCGGATGGCGGCTGTCTTGCGTTGCCGAAGCCGCCAGCCTCAAGAGGTCGGCCCCGTCGGTGCCGGCGGTCGGGGACAGCCGCGTCACCGAGAGCACGCCGCTGGTGAGCGTGCCCGTCTTGTCGAACACGATCGCCGTGACGTTGCGGGCCGCCTCCAGCGTGGCCACGCTCTTCACGAGCACCCCCAGGCGGGCCGCTGCCGAGAGCGCCGCCACCATCGCCGTCGGGGTGGCCAGGATCAGGGCGCTCGGGCAGGCGACGATGAGCATCGCGATCGCCCGACTGAAGGCGGCGTCGGGGTCGCTGCGGAGGGCGAAAAACAACACCACCCCCACCAGCATCAGCACCGTCGGCGTATACCATGCGGCGTAGCGGTCGATGAGACGCAGAATGGGCGGCCGGGTCCGTTCGGCCTCCAGGATCAGTTCCTGCACGCGGCCGAGGAGCGTGTCAGCGCCCGCCTTCGTCACCGCGACGTCGAGCACGCCCGTGAGATTGATCGTGCCGCCGAACACCTCGTCGCCGGGGGCCTTGTCGGCCGGCAACGATTCGCCCGTGATGCTCGCCTGGTTCACCGTGCTGTCGCCCGAGCGCACGAGGCCGTCGGCCGGGATCGTGTCGCCGGGGCGCACGCGTACGACGTCGCCCGGCTGCAGGGCGCGGGCCTCGACGCCCTCCTCCGTGCCATCGGCTGCGCTCACCCGCTGGGCTCTCGTCGGCGCGAGCTTCACGAGCGACTCGATGCTCGCCGTGGCCCCGAGCGCGGTCCGCCGCTCCAGCAATCCGGAGAGCGTCATGAACAGTGCGATCGCCGCGCTCTCCTGGTAGCGGCCCGTCGCCGCGGCACCCGCCACCGCGAGGGCCACCAGCGCGTGCATGCCGGCCACGCCCCGAACCATGTCGCGAAGGGCCCGCCAGATCAGCGGCACCCCGAGGATTGCCGCGGCCGCCGCGGCCGGCAGCGCCGGATAAAGCGGCTTCGACCACAGCCAGCCGGCCGCAAGCGAGCAGGCGAGGAGCGCAGCGGCCCCGAGCACCAGCACGAACTGAAACCCGAGTTGGCGGTCGGCCTCGCGTGAGCCGCGCTCGGCCACCTCCACCGCGTCGATGCTGCCGGGAACCGCGAGCGCCATCATGCCTCCGAGTCTAGTTCGCCCCGGCGGAGCCTGAAAAAAAAGCGGCCCCCCCGAGGGGAGGCCGCTTGGATTGAACTGGTGAACCGAGGTCTGCAACCGACGGTCACTGCGGATTTCGCAGCCGCTTCAGCCAAATCAAGTCCGAAGCTTCATCATACATGGGGCCATCGAGCGCATAGCCCGTGAGGTTGTTTCCGATGAAGCCGTCACCGGAAGACGTGCTTCCGGCGGAAACCGTATCGGTGACTTTCTCCACGTGGAGGTCGGCAAAGAGCACCGGGGCGTAACCGCCGGCACCGTCGGCCGTCTTCGGCTGGTGGAGCGGATAGATCCCCGACAGGTCGTGCACGAACTCACCGGCAGAACCACCCATGGTCGCGTCCGTGAAAGGCACCACCATGCCGTCGGTGAAGCTGGCGGTCATGCGGTCGTTGGCCTTCGCGATGCTCGTGCCGGTGAAGCTCTTGATGTCAGCAGCGGCAGCGGC
>CAJAYZ010000451.1 GCA_903949225.1 uncultured Planctomycetaceae bacterium | reverse complement strand
CGGGGAGTCGCTCGAGGGCCCGACGAACGCCATCGGCCGACCGGCCCACGAGCAGCACGCTCGCCCCGGCCTCGAGGAGGTGACGGGCAAGGACGAGGCCGAAGCCGCTGGTGCCCCCAGCGACGATCACACGGCGCCCGTGCCAGGGTGCGCCGCGGCGGGGTTTTGGGTTCGAGGCGTTCATGAAGCGGAGTGTAGCGGCGCGGATTGTGCCGTCGTCGTTTGCTCGGCCAAGTCTTTGGTTCAGGGATGAGGCGTGATGGCGATGATCGTGATCTCGCCCGCCGCGGGGCCGTAGCACCAGAAGACCCGCAACGCACCCGGGGTACGGTTTTGGGCGTAGGCCTCAAACACCTTCCCCTTCGGATCGAAGGGATTC
Organism: uncultured Planctomycetaceae bacterium; assembly: GCA_903949225.1. Classification (GTDB taxonomy): domain Bacteria; phylum Planctomycetota; class Planctomycetia; order Pirellulales; family UBA1268; genus QWOP01. Next base: position 2,409 of record CAJAYZ010000451.1, on the reverse strand, counting down.
TCGAGCGAACGAAACTCGTGGGTTTTCAGGCCGGGATGCCGGGGATTGTCGGCGAGGAGCGTAAGACACTTGTGGACCTGCTTGAACAGACCGGCTTCACGCCCGGCCTTGCGGTGGCCCTTCGCCGGACGAGCGGGCGCGGCTTCGGCCTTGGATTTGAGGCGTCTGTACACCTCGGCCGCCTCGTCGGTCCAGCGCACCGTGAACACGCTGGCTAGTCTCGGAGCCGGTCGGCGAGCGGGGCATCGGCGGCGAGGTCGGGGCCGGCCGTGAGCCGGCCTGCCTTGGCGTCTGCCAAGCCGCGGTGCACGGCGGCGTTAGCCTGCCGATTCTCATGCAGCCACATTTCACGTTCGGGTACGACCCGGGCGATTGTGACCCGCACCTCGGTTTCATCGATCTCCTCGATGATCACGGTTCGGTTCGCGAACCGCTCCCCGAGCGTGACACGGCCTTTGCTGTCAGTGGTTTTCGTGGTCATGGGAGACGATTCTACGCCGCACGTGGGCGAGTGGGAATTGTCCACTTGAAGATCGGCTTTTGGGTGAACCCTTGATGAATCAGTCATCGAGGGCGGGGCGGCGGATGCGTCCCTGATTCGCGCCCGCGGGCTCCCGCGGTAGGCTCTCCCCCCACACGCCGTCTCCCCTGCCCTTCCCTTCCCTTTCCTTCCTTCGGAGGGCTCCATGTCCACCTCCTCGACCGATCCAGCCAGGGATTCCCGCGCTTCGGCCGAGGCCGGCTCGGCGCGGCGGCACGGCGCTGATCCGCAGCTCGTCCGCACGAAGATCGTCGCGACGCTCGGCCCGGCATCCGCGTCGGAGCAGGCGATCGGCGGCCTCATCCAGGCTGGCGTCGATGTCTTCCGCCTCAACATGGCGCACGGCTCGATGGCGGAACACCAGGCGACCCTCGACCGCGTCCGGCGGATGTCCGACGAGTTGGTCCGTCCCGTGGGGGTGCTTGTCGACCTTGCCGGTCCGAAGATCCGCCTCGGGGAGCTCCCCGGGGGCGGAGTGGAGTGTGTCGAGGGGGGACGGGTGCGCTTCGTCCGCGGGAGCGCGGAATCGACCACCGACACCTTCACGACCACCTACGCGCCGCTCGTCGAGGAACTCGGGCCCGGGGATCCGGTGATGCTCGCCGATGGCACGGTGGCGCTGGTCGTCGAGGAGCGTCGCCCCGACAGCGTCGTCTGCCGCGTCGTTCAGGGGGGCACGGTCCGCAGTCGTCAGGGGGTCAATCTCCCCGGCGTGAAGCTCTCCGTCGCCGCCATGACCTCGGCCGATTGGGAGCATGCCGAGTGGGCCGCCGGCGCCGGGGCCGACTTCGTCAGCCTGTCGTTCGTCCGCTCGCCGGTCGAGGTCCGCCTCCTCAAGGAGCTTCTGCGGACGCGCGGCTCGTTGGCCCGCGTCGTCGCCAAGATCGAGAAGCGCGAGGCGGTCGACGCCATGGAAGCGATCGTCGAGGCGGCCGACGTCGTCATGGTCGCCCGCGGCGATCTCGGCGTGGAGATCGACGTCGCCACGATGCCGATGGTGCAAAAGCGGATCATTCGCGTCTGCCAGCGGTATCAGAAGCCGGTGATCGTCGCCACCCAGATGCTCGACAGCATGCAACATTCGCGACGGCCGACGCGGGCCGAGGCAACCGACGTCGCCAACGCGATCCTCGATGGCGCCGACGCCTGCATGCTCTCCGGCGAGACCGCGATCGGCGACCACCCACGCCTCGTCGTCGAAATGATGCGGCGGATTGCCCGGGCGACCGAGTCGCAGTACCTCGCCGACCGCTGGCTGTCGCTCGAGGAACGGCAGCGGGCCCCGTGGTTGGCGGCGGCCGTCGATGCGGTGACGCCGGAGGTCACCCCGGAGGGGCTCCACCCGATCACCCAGGCGGTCGTCGACGGCGCCGGCCGGATTGCCGCCGACATCGGCGCCCGCCTCATCGTCGTCGCCAGCCGGACGGGCGTGACGGCGATCGCCCGCTCGAAGCGTCGCGGGGCGGTGCCGACCGTCGGGGTCAGCGACAACGTCACCACCCTCCGACAGATGGCCCTCTACTGGGGCGTGACGCCGCTGGCAGGCACGGTCTCGACCGATGTCGACGCCCTCTTTGCCCATGTCACCGCCTGGGGCCTGGCCGGCGGACGGCTCACCAAAGGAGACAGAATCGTCTTCGTGGCGGGTGTCGGCTTCGGGACGGGAGGCCATAATATGGCCCTCGTCAAGGAAGTCTGACGCCCCTCCGGCTCACGGCCGGGGGGAGAAATGCCGATCTCGGAACGACCGGAAACCGGGCGGCGGCGAATCGAACCACCATCGAGCGAGGGATCTTCGTGAGCGGAAAGCGGACCAAGTGCGTGCTGGCGTATTCGGGCGGTCTCGACACCTCGGTGATCCTCGGCTG
>CAJAYZ010000450.1 GCA_903949225.1 uncultured Planctomycetaceae bacterium | reverse complement strand
CGTCGACCTCGTCTTCGGCTCCAACGCCCAGCTCCGCGCCGTCGCCGAGGTCTACGCCAGCGACGACGCCGCAGGGAAGTTTGTCGACGACTTTGCCGCCGCCTGGGCAAAGGTCATGGATCTCGATCGCTTCGACCTGGCCTGAGGGCCCTCACAACTTCAAGCCCCACACCGCGCCGCGGGCGCGGTTGCGGGGGATCGGGCGGAGCCGCTCCAGGGCCGCGGCCGCGGGCGCGACGATCACCGGCGTAAACGTGCCTCCGTGGGCGGTGGCGATGACTGCCAAGTTGCGGTCATGCCCCTGCTGCTCGCGGAGCTTGTCGGGATTGACCTCCCCCGTGCGCCGGTCGAGGACGGTCTGCTGCACCCCGAAGGTGTGGACGACGGCACCGCCGAAATCAGCTCCCTCGAGCCGATCGACAACACTCGCGCCGAGCGCGCCGTCGGAGAGGAGATAGACCACCTCCGCCCCGAGGGCCGCGGCCCGTTTCACCGCCTCGTCGATCCCCTGGCCCCCGCGGCACATCTCGACCGTGCCGAGCCAGGCCCGCAATTTCTTCTTGTTGTCCGCCGTCGCCGGCTGCAGCCCCTCGACAATGGCGGGATGGAAGAGCGGATAGGCCGCGTCGCTGGTAAAGATCACGGAGAACGACTGCGCAGGCTTGAGCGCGTCGACGGCCCGCGCGAGCTCCTCGAGGACAACATGAAAACTGCCGTCGGAATGGCTGTTGGAGTTGTCGCAGATGAAGCAGACGCTCTTCCCCTGACCAGCGCGGCCGAAGAACGCCGCGGCAGGCTTCCCTCCCGCCGCGCCACCTCCCTGCCCGCCCCCCGCAGGCTTTGCGTCCCCAGGCCCTCCGATCTCGGCAAGCATGGCGCCGGGATCGAGCGCTGCCATCGCCCCTACCGCATCATCGACTGGATCGCGCTGCTCGAGCAGCGGCTCCGACGGCATTGGATCGAGGAGAGAGAGCGGCTCGACGTCCGTCGGCGTCGCCTCAGCCAGCAGCTCCACCGGATCGTCCGGCTGCGCCAACGTGTCGATCGACACCAAGGCCGCCTCTTCCAAGGCGGGCTCAGCGGCATCACCGACCGTGAGCGCCAGGCGAATCGGCTTCGCCTCGACCACCACGAAGATCATGGCCAGACCGAGAAGCGCGACGACATGCACGAGGGCACTGGCTAGCACCGGGCCAACGGCCCGCTTCCGAACGCTTCGCGGCCCTGCACCGCGTGGCACGGCGCGCCCGCGCGTGCCCCGCCGGCTGACCGCCCCCTGAGATAGTCGCGGGGTTTGGGTGCCGGAGGCCTGCTCCGGCTTGGCGTTGGTGCGGTGCTTGGTGGTAGCGCTGCTGTTGCGCGCGTGATGGTCGTTGTTGGCCGTGGACGGCTCGCGCCTGGTCTGTCGCCGCTGCCGGCCCCGGCTCGAGGGCTCCCGGCTGGCCACTACGGCTGCCGCTTCAGAAGCGAGATCCGCCGCAGCCGCCGCGACGCTGGCCATGCCATCGTCGCTCCGTGGAGCCGAAGCCCGCTGTCGCTCTTTCGCGAGCCGCGCGAGCTCCCCAGCCCGCTCACCGATCCGCCGCCCCAGATCGGCAAGCTCCTCGAGCACCTTCGCGATCCGCCCGTCGTCCCGCTCCATTGCCACACCTCGCATGCTTCTTCATGCCCGCTCACCCGCCACTCCCATGGACTATACGCGCGTACATTTCACTGTCAAACAAGCGCCGGGCGGCCGCGAAACGCTCCGGATCGGGCAGCCAGTCTTCATGGCCCCCCGTTGACCTGTCGGCCTAGGCCGTTGGCATCATTGGTATTCATGCGTACAGTATTCCTATGCCTGCCATCAGCACCTTCTTCGGAATCGTGATCGAAATGTTCTGGCGGGAGCATGGACCGCCCCATTTCCATGCGACCTATGCCGAGCATGAGGCGACGATCGCCATCGAGACGCTCGATATACTTGCCGGTGATCTCCCCAGGCGGGCGAAAGGCCTCGTCCTGGAATGGGCAGAGGAACACCGCGACGCATTGCGAGAGAATTGGGCGTTATGCAGTCACCTGATGCCGCCGAATCCGATTCCGCCGCTCGAGTGATCCCGTCGGCTCGTTCCCAGGCCCCGTGGCGGGTCGCTTCCGTCAGCCCGCTGCCGGACAAGAGCCTCGTCGTGCGGTTTGTCGACGGCACGACCGGGCGGGTCGACCTCGCCGATTTTCTCGTCAGCCGCGCTGTCGATGGGACGCTGTTCGAGGCCCTTCGAGACGACGTTTATTTTGCTCGGGCCCACGTCATCGATGGCGTTGTTCGTTGGCCAAACGGGGCGGACATCGCTCCTGATGCGATGTATGAGACGGTTCGTGAGCTTCGCTCCACCGCCCGCATTGCAGACGGAGACGGTCAGACGCCCACGCACGATACGACGCCTGCCGCGACGGCGACCGAATCCGCCGACCCGCGCTGACTCATCTCCGCCCTTCGCCGGCGCGGACGACGGACGTGCCGCCGAACGAGCGTTCGGTCGCCTCCCAGACAGAGAGGCTCGGGGCATAGCCGAGCTCGCGGCGGGCCGCTGAGAGGTCGAAGTAGTGGTCGGTCGCCATCTCCTCGGCCAGGAACCGGGTCAGGGGGGGATCGGACTTGAAGCCGCCTGTCCGCCACGCCGTCTCCGCCACGGTCGCGAGCATCCGCGCGACCCGGGCGGAGATCTTCCGCCGCACCGGGGCGATGCCGTGCAGCTCGAGGACCCTCGCGATCCAGCCCCACAGCGGCACCGGCGTTCCCTGGCTGATGAAATACGTCTTTCCCCCGGCCGACGGCCGCTCGTCGAGCGCGGCAGCCGCGAGCACGTGGGCAGTGACACAGTCGTCGATGAAGGTCAGATCGACGAGGTTCGAGCCGTCGCCCACCTGAACGAGGCGGCCGGCCCGGGCGCGGCCGAGGATCGTCGGAACGAGATTCGTGTCGCCGGGGCCGAAGATGAGATGCGGCCGCAGCGCGATCGTCTGGAGCCCGGTCCCGTGGGCCGCGAGCACGGCTCGTTCGGCGGCCGCCTTCGTCTCCGGATAGAGGGCCCGGTAGCGGGAGGGGTAGGGCTGCGACTCATCG
>CAJAYZ010000449.1 GCA_903949225.1 uncultured Planctomycetaceae bacterium | reverse complement strand
CGCCTCGAGGGCCGGGTCGACAAAATCCTTCTGCACGAAGAGCACGTCGCAGGAACAGATGGCGAGCTTCTCATCGCCACGGGCGAGAACGATCGTCGTTGCCCGCAGCGGCGCTTCGGCACCGGTGGCCTTCCAGGGATGGATCCCACCGGCCATGTCCATCGTGTCGTCGGCCGGGATCTCGATCGCCGCACTCCCGACCCGGAGGGGTTCGGCGGCTGCGGCGACGTGAAACTCACCCGTAGAAAGAAGCAGTCCCGTCAGCCACCCCGCGATCACGAGCCCCGATCCCCGCTTGATGGTCATGGCTATCCCTCCGGTCGTCAGGCTGCCGCCGAGCACGATCGACTCAAACGCCGCTCTCCCTATCCATTTCCCATGATACCGCTCCTCCTGCCTTCACGCCCGACGGCGCCGTCGACAGCGACTGCAGGGATGTCGTGCCGATCAATCGTTACTTGAGGGGATGCCGACCAGCGCTAGCAGGCATGTCCAAGTGCCATGGCAAGGCACCACGAGGCCTCACCGTTTCTCGCCGCGCCCTCCCCCGTGCCCGGCCTGCTCCCGCAGCTGTTCTTGCAGTTGCTCTTGGAGCCGTCCGAGCTGGCTCAAGGCCGTCGCCACCATCCGTTCGCCGGTGCCCGGCTCGCAGTAGCTGTGGTGGCCGGTCCAGGTTTGGTAACCACCGAGTTCGTGCCCTCTCGAATCGGGAACGTAGCCGACCCAGTCGTTGGAGAGCTCCGCGATGACGGTGTGACGGAAGGGGCTCTGTCGCTTGATCTCCACGCCGAGCACGGTGAACAGCTCCGCCGGCACCCCCACGATGGCCACGTCGCCGATGGCGAGCGTCTGGATCGACGTCGTCCGCGTCTCTCCCTGATGGGGGGCGATTTCGGCCCGCTGGGCGCGAAAGACTTCGGCGGTCGCGTGGGCTTCCCCGACGGTCCCCATCCGCTTCGAGCAGTAGCTCATGACTGCTTCCTCTTCGGCTGACTCGTCGAACGCGCGAACGCGGAACTCGAACGGCTCCTTGATCGCGGCGAGGCCGTCGATCGGCCGCGGCACGGCAGCCGAACGGGCGCGGCTGACGGCGTCTTTGAGTCGGACGATCGCCTCGTCGACCCCGACGGTGAGGTTGTGGGTCGATCCCGAAGCGCCTTGGAGAAAGAGGTGGATCCCCCCCTGCTCGCGTTCGAGCTCCTGAGCGGCCAGGCCGTAAAAGGCAGGCGATCGCTTCCCGGGCTGGCGAGCCCCGATGGTGTGGGTGGAATGATTGAAGAGCGTTGCCACCGGCTTGCCGTCGGCCGTCTCGAACGTCATCACCGGCAGCTCCGGATCGAAAGGGCCGGTGGGACGGACGGCATCGTCGCGCTCCCCGATCCAGAAGATCGAGCCGTCGCCGAGGAGCAGCCGGCTGTTCTGGCCGACGCTCGACTCCTCCCCGAGCCGGTAGCGGAAGCGGCAATCGGGATGAACGGCGAGGTCGGCATCGGCGGCGATGATCGCGTCGCCGATCGCCTTGGCAAGCCCCGCCACGAAGCGGTCGTCGCGCGTGCAGGCATGAGCGCGGACCGTCGACGGCGCGGTGTGGGTGTGGGTCGCGTGGACGAGGACACGCTCGGGGGGAATGCCCGTGGCTCCCCGGACGCGTTCGAGGGCCGGATCGACGAAATCGGCCTGGACGACGATCACGTCGCAGGAGCAGATCGCGAGCTTCTCATCCCCACGGGCAAGGACGATCGCCGTGGCCCGCAGCGGCGCTTCGGCGCCGCTGGCCTTCCAGGGATGGATCCCGCCGGCCATGTCCATCGTGTCGTCGGCAGGGATCTCGATCGCCGCACTCCCGACCCGGAGCGGCTCGGCGGCAGGAGCGACTCGGTCGACCAGCGCTAAGACGAGCACGAAGACCTTCGCCACACGCACCGCCATACCCCATCTCGCGATCCCCGCCGCAGCAAGCCGATCGAGCTTCATGGTCCCCTCCCATTCCCACATGCCACACCCGGTGGCTCAATGCCCCGTTTGCAGAGCATACCGATCCGGCAGGCACGCGCCGCAAACAAGGGGAGCCCCGACAGCTCAGGGTTTCTTCCGCTTCCGGAGGAAGGCCAACAGGCTCCGGTCGGGCGGCACCCGACGAAGACGACGTTCGAGCAACGCCACTTCCGGACCGGTGCACCCTCGCTGTTTCAATTCGTTCCAGCAGAGTCGAAACAGATCCCGGGCGGCACTCAGATCGGGAAGCGGGAGGGCGGCGATCTGTTCGAGCGAGAGCGGGGAATCGAAGCAGGGGGGATTCGGCATCCCCGCGGCCAGGAAGTTCAGCCGGGTCATCACGCACTTCTGGCAGCGTCCACAGTTGCGGGAGGGATCGCTCCCCTCCCAGCAGACCTTGATCCCCTTGATCACGTCGGGAAACGGCAGGAGGGCTTCGATCTTGTCCGTTCGCCCGAAAGCTCCGCCGTCGGTGACGACATGGAAGGAGTCGTTGGACACCAGCGCGTCGAGGACGGCCGGATGGGAGACGCCGAACCGCGGCGAGCCGTGCGGCGCGGCGCCGGAGACGAGGCCGACGCCGCAGCGGCCGGAGAACAGCGACAGCGCGGCCGCGGTCAGCGGAATCGCCGAATGCGGCCACACGCTGCTTCCCCCAGCCTGCTTGCTGTTGGTGACGACCGTGAAGAGCGGCAGATCGAGCCACCGCGCGAGCGGCTCGACCCGCTGGCGCATCGCGGCGAACTGATCGGCTCGATCGAGCTTCACATCGAAGCCGTGCACGATGACGACGCCACCGAGCCGGTAGGACGCCTCCCCCGCGAGCCGACGCGCGTGCCTCACCACCGTGAAGGTCGAATCGAGGCCGGCTGATAACGCCGCGATCGCCAGACCGGGATCCCCCTCGGGCCGCGGCGACGACACCGTCTCCGGGATCAGCTCGATGGGTCGGGGGTAACGCTGTGGCGACAGACCGCGCCGCATCTCGAGGAGCTGGCCAAGATTGAAAAGCCCCCCCCGGCTGATCGGCCCATGGACGACGAGGTTCTGCCCGAGCTTGGCAGCCCAGAGCAGATGGCCCGCGAGAAGAGAGTCGAGGACGGGAGGAGACGGCAGTCCGGTGACGCCGGGCACCCGCCACCACACGTCAAACCGCGGCTTGCGCCGCCCTTCGGCACCTTCGAAGACGAGTCGACGCACCGACGCCCCTGCTTCGACCCCCTCCTCGAACCAGACGTGGATCGGCTTCTTCATGGCGATCACCGGGGCCACGGCGGAAGCACGCCAGCGATGGCGCCGGCCCAGCGGAGATGATCGCGCACGTCGATGGCGAGGCGGTTCAAGCCGACGCGGGCTTGCAAAAGCTTCTGCCATCCGCCCCGATCGCCGCCCCAATCTTCGAGCGTCGCGGTCGCATCGGCCGCCACGACAGGGTCACGCAACGGGAGTCTGGCAACCGATAGAGCGGAAATCCGCAGACGGCTCTGTGGAACAGGGAGGCCACGGGCCGCGAAGGCGAGCGCCAGAAGCGTGCACTCCGGGCATCGGCCGCACGGGGGAACCAGTCGGGATCGCCGGCAGTCGGAGAGCACCGCGGCGAGCGACGGATGATGGCCGACGGCTTCGGCCATCGCCGGCGGCGATGCCGATCCTCCATCGGCTCTTACCGCGAACGCGTCGCCGGAGAGGAGGTCGGCAAGCGCCGGCCCTGGCCGGGGAAATCGCAACTGGGCGCCGAAGTGCCAACTGCGGGCGTGGAGCCCGGTGGCAGCCCCGCCGCTCACGGCGTGGAGCGCCGCCGCCACGATCGGCAGCACGCCGATCTCCCGGTCGATCAAACCTTGGCCGCCTGCGTCGGTGCGGACCACCTCCGAGCGAATCCCCGCAGCACGAAGCGCCGCGAGCCGATCGATTCCGGCATCTTCTGCTGCCGCGGCCAGCGGATCCCGATCGAGCCCCACGACCCTCACGGCGGCCCGGACGGCAAACGCCCCGGGGACGAGTCGATCGAGGTGGCGGACGAGGGTGTGGGTCGATCGCAATCCCCTCGACCAGGCAAACAGCGCCTCGCCGCCGGCCGGAAGGCGCGGAAGGTCGAGTACTCGGTCTGCCGTGATCGCCACCCGATGGAAGGCGGCTGGACGCCAGTTGGCCCAAGCCTCTGCGTATTCGCTGAGGTTTCGCACGGCCCCCCTCGTCAGCGGCCCACGCACGTGGAGGGAGCCGCCGGCGCGCATCACGGTGGGGAGGAAGGCGATCGCCAGGCCATCGAGAACTTCGGGCGGGGGTAACGCATCGTTGCCGGGGAGGAATTGCACCGAGCGTTGGGGAGCGTCTGCCCGGTGCAACACCCCCCGCCAGCCCGCGGCATCGCCGGCGACACAAGCGCGCTCGAGGGTGAAGCTGGGCGCCGCGGTGATCATCAAGACCGCTTCCGGAAATGGCGAGCGTTGTTGACCAAGGAGGCCGCCGCCGGCACACGGCGCTCCGTTCCCAGGGACCGTTTTTTCATCGGGAGGGGCGGCATCCTGGTCAGGTCGTCCTCGCGGCTGCTATCGGGTGTCTTCGCGACGTGCCTTCTTTCGTGGGTCTGCCGCCGGGAGACTCTCCCTGCCGGCGCCCTCCCTCATGCGAGAACGATGATACCGCTTCAGGTGCCTCCACACCCAAGGGTTGCGGATCAGGACTTTCCCAGATGAAGATGGCTCTGCGGCCGACAATCGGCAATCGCACGATCGATGGCAAACCTTCCCGCCGCGATGCCGGGGCGGTCACAGTGGAGTGAGGCGATGGCTCTTCGATGCCGTGGTGTGCGGGCGGTTCGTGGGCGCGCCATTGGTGCGGGGGAACGACTCGAGGATCGCCATCTCCTGGCGGCATTTGTCGTCACGAACCTGCTCGACGCCGGTGCCGGCTCGCTCCGTGAAGCGGTGACCCAGGCCAACGAAGCGGCCGGTGCCGACACGATCCGGTTCGCTCCGACGCTCGCCGGAACGATCGTCCTTGCCTCCGGCCAGCTCGACGTCACCGGGGGCCTCTCGATCGATGGCCCAGGCGCCGCCAAGCTGGCCGTGAGCGGCAATGACTCGAGCCGGATCTTCGCTCTGAAGGGGGCCGAGACGCGGCTCTCGATCGACGACATCACGCTCTCCAACGGAAGGGCGACCGTCCTCGACCCGGTCGGCCCCGGGCTCGTTCGCGGTGGTGCGATCCGCAACGACGGCGGCACGCTCGTCCTCTGGCGCGTCACCTTCAGCGGCAATTCCGCTGTTTCCGATCCCACCCAATCGGGTGCGGCAGCAATCGTCGGCGGCGGAGCCGTGGTCAATTCCAGTGGGGCGATCCTCAAGGCCACCGACTGCACCTTCATCGGCAACACGGTCGCAGGGGGCACGCGCTACGCCTTCGGCGGCGCGATCGCCAATGTCACAGACGCTCGCGCCAGCCTCACCCGCTGCACCTTTACTGGCAACACCGCCACCGGCTCGACAGCCGCCCACGGCGGTGCGATCGGCAACTTCGGAGCGAGCCTGTTGGTTGTGAACGACGGGACGTTCTCCGGCAACGAGGCCCGGGGGGCGACCGGCAGCGAGGCTCCCGCCAGCGGTGGTGCGATCGCCACGCGGCCGGGGACGGTGAGCACGAGTGGCAGCCGCACGACGATCACAGCCGCGCAGTTCCGTGGCAACCGGGCGATCAGCGCCGGGGGCAGCGCGACGGGGGGAGCGTTGACGAATGTCGATTCTTTGCTGACGGTGAGCCGCAGTGGCTTCGTCGCCAACGAGGCCATTACCGGCGGTTCGCGTGAGGCTTCCGGTGGTGCCATCGACGCTTCCTCGCTGTTCGGGGAGATCTCACCGCTGACGCGCCTCGGCAGCTGCCAGTTCGTGTCGAACCAAGCCGTGGGAGGCGCGGCAGGCTTCGCCACCGGTGGTGCGTGTGGCAATAGCGAAGGGACGATGACGATCGACCGCTCTTCGTTTGTCGGGAATGTCGCGAGGTTGTCG
>CAJAYZ010000448.1 GCA_903949225.1 uncultured Planctomycetaceae bacterium | reverse complement strand
GCGGACGATCCGTTCGCCGGGGTAGGCGTCTTCGACGACCGCCGCCGCGGCCTGCTCGTCGGCAGCCCACGAGATGATGATGTGGGCGCCGGTCTCGATCTCGAACAGCGGCATGGAGTGGTTCCTCAGGCTTTCCGCCTCACCTTACGGCTCGGCTTCCAGCCCGTCAATTGTTCCCCGCTCCAGCCCCTGGCTAGGATGGAGCGGAGACAATCGTCCGAGGTGCCCAGCATGCGATTTGACCGCGACGGTTTTCCGATTCCTGCGGAGTTCGAGCGTCCCAACGACGATCTCGACGGCTTTGGCCCCCCTCCGCGCCGCGATCCCGGCGGCCGTTCGAGCGCCGCGCCGCAGGCCGGCGGCCGGAAAGTGTCCAGCAGTGGCGCTGACGGCCCTCCGCGTTTTGGCACGCTCACCGACCCTGCCCCGCGGCAGTTCCGGGCCGAAGAGCCCCCGCTCCGCCGGAAACGGTTTTCGCTCCTCGTCCTCGTGGCGCTGGTGCTCCTGCCGGCCGTCGTGATTCCGGAACTGCTGCCCTTCGTCCGCGACGTCGTCGTCGAGTGGTCGCTCCAGGAGGCGGCCAGCCGCGAGGCTCAAGGCGACGTCGTCGGGGCGCTCGGAGCGGTCGAGCGGGCGGTGGCGTGGCATGCCGAGGACGCTGATCTCCTCATCCGCCGCGGCCATCTCCGCCTCCAAAACCGCGATCCCGCCGGGGCGATCCTCGATGCCGATCGGGCGGTGACACTCGAGCCTTTGACACCGCGGGCCCGCCGGCTCCGGGCGCTCGTCCACACCGTCCTCGAGCGGCCCGACGAGGCGCTGGCCGATGCGGAGGCCGTCGTCGGGATGTCGGTGCCTGGCGACCCGGAGTCGTTGAATCTTCGCGCCTACACCCGGGCGCAGCTCAAGCGCGATCTTCCCGAAGCCCTGGCCGACATCGAGCTGGCGATCGAGAGGGGGGCGGGGGAATTGCCCGAACACCTCGACACCCGGGGCTACATCCTCCATCTCCTCGGCCGCCATCACGAGGCGATCGACGACCTCAACCGGGCGATCGACGGGATGCAGGCGCTGCGTGGAAGGCTCGAGCTCAGCCGTGGCCGCGCCGACCCCATCGAGATCGATCTCCGCCTCCGCGTCGCCGACCAGGGGCTGGCGGTGATGCACCACCACCGGGGCGAGGCCTGCGCCGCGGCCGGCTTCGAGGGGCAGGCCCGGCAGGATCTTGACCTCGCCGCCCGCCTCGGGTTTGACCCCACCCGCGGGGTTTTTTGAGCTGTCGGGAGCGATCGCCGCCAAAAAACGCCCAAAAAAACGCCCGGGGTGTCGTCCCGGGGAGCGTCTCGCTATACTTTCGCTTCTTGCGAGGCGGCGACCCGTCCCTCGCCTCCCGGAGCGATTCGTTCCGGCGGCGAAACACGGGGGTGTAGCTCAGTTGGTTAGAGCGCCAGCCTGTCACGTTGGAGGCCGCGGGTTCGAGTCCCGTCACCCTCGCTGACCGCTCGCAAGATTCATCGCCCCGGCCCGGCTTCCGTCATCGGAACGCCGGGCTGTGTCGTTTTCCGAGCCTCGGTTCAAGCCCTGACTCAGGCGCCGCGTCAAGCTCCGGAATCGGGCGAGCGATGGCGGCGGCTGGAATCGGGCCGCCGGCTTCCAGCCGTCACGCCGGCTCTTCAAGATCGCCGAGCCAGGCCCGAATCTCGTTGTCGTATTCGCTGGCGAGGCCGCCGACGATGAGTTGGCGGTGGAAGCTCGCCGCCCCCTCCTTCACGAGGTCGGCATCCTCGGCGCTCGAGAAGCGCTTGTTGGGATCGGCGGCCACGAGCTTGCGGGTGAAGTTCATGAGCAGCTCGTTGCAGCTCACCTCCGCCGGGAGGATCTGCGGGAGCCGATTGGGGAGCGTCCGCTTCGCTTCGACGAGATCGCGATAGGAGTTGAGGCCGGCAAACGGCGGCTGGCCGGCGAGCATCTCGATGAGAACGTACCCGAGGCTCGCCAAATCGGAGCGGGGGCCGATCTCGCGCCCTTCGAGCACCTCGGGGGCGGCGTAGGCCGGCGTGCAGGTGCGGTTGGTGGCGACGTCGTCGAGGGCGAGGGCCGAGCCGATGTCGATGATCTTCGCGTTGCCGGTCCGCTTGATCATGATGTTGGCCGTCTTGATGTCGCCGTGAACGATCCCCTCGCGGTGGAGCGCTGCCAGGCCCGCCAGGGCCTCGCGGACGATCGCGATCGCGATCCCCGGCTTGAAGCGCGACTGCTGCGGGCCGGCGGTGATGACGCAATTGTTGAGGTAGCGGAATCGCTCGTCGGAGACGCGGGCCCGGGTCTGCTCGAGGATCTCGGGAGTGAGCAGCCGCGAGAGGTCGTAGCCGTCGATCCACTCCATCTGCATGATGCGGATCCGCCGCTGCTCGATGAAGTTGTGGACGTCGAGGAGGTTGTCCTGCTGGATCAGGGCGACGCGGGCCGCCACCTTGGCAATCCGCCCCATTGCCTCGACATAGAGGCTCTCCGACTCATACCGCTCGGGCGAGAAAAACTTCAGCGCTACTGGCACCGTGAACGTATCCGACCCGCGGCGGGTGGAGAGGTAGACCACCCCCTGCCCTCCCGCGCCGAGTTGCCGCTCGAGGTGATGGTGCTCGGTCCAGGAGAGCCTGGCCCCCTGGAGGAGCTCGGCGTAGCGGGCGAGGAGTTCCTCGGGGCAACGGCTGGCCATCACCCCTTCGGCCCCCTCCACCGAAACGGTGGGGCGTCCCTCTTGGTAGATGGTGGTGCTCATCGGAAAGGCCTGCAGGGATCGAGAGGCGGGGGCGGGCTGTCGCCGCTCCCCGGTCGGTCACCAGTCGGCCTGTGGCTCCGGAAACCCGAGCCGCTTGTCGACGAGGTTGCGCAGTTCCCCCCCCCGGAGGGAACGCCGGAGATTATCGCAGAAAAAGTCGGTCATTGCATCGATTCGGCGATACGATTGCCCCCCCACGTGGGGCGTGATGATGAGGCGGGGGGCCCGCCACAGCCGGCTTTCCGGGGTCGGGGGCTCGTCTGGGGTGACATCGAGGGCCGCCGAATCGAGCCGGCCGCTCTCCAGGG
>CAJAYZ010000447.1 GCA_903949225.1 uncultured Planctomycetaceae bacterium | reverse complement strand
CGCGCTCAAGCTCTATGCGGGGGGATCGAAGTCGCGCGCCGACATCGTGGAGCTCCTGTCCCGTAATCCCGAAGCCGACACGGCCGCGATCCGCACGCTCTGTCGGGGATGGCGGCTGGGTGGGCTCGATCCGCTGATCGACGAGGCCGCGGGCAGCTGACCAGTTCGGTCGGTACGATCTCCCGGCTGTCCTGGGCGTGTGACCCCGGGCCGGGGGTGCCCGTCACTCCCCGATGATCTTCACAAGCACGCGCTTCGGCCGGCGGCCGTCGAACTCGCCGTAGAAGATCTGCTCCCAGGGGCCGAAGTCGAGTTTGCCCTCGGTGATCGCCACGACGACCTCGCGCCCCATGATCTGGCGCTTCATGTGGGCATCGGCGTTGTCCTCGCCGGTGCGGTTGTGGGCGTAGGCCTGTGGGGAGGCATTGAAGGGGGCGAGGGTCTCGAGCCACTTCTTGTAATCGGCGTGGAGGCCGGGCTCGTCGTCGTTGATGAACACGCTCGCCGTGATGTGCATGGCGTTGACGAGGCACAGCCCTTCGCGAACGCCGCTTTCCGCCACGAGCTCCATGACCTCCGGCGTGATGTTGCGAAACGCCATCCGCTCGGGGAGCGTGAAGGTCAGATGCTTGGTGTGGGATTTCATCGTGAGTCCTTCTTCCACACCGTCTTCCCCTCTTTGATTGTCTCGAGCACCTCGATCTTTTCGATCTCGGCCGCGGGCACGGCCGTCGGATCGGCCGAGAGGATGACGAGGTCGGCAAGCTTGCCTGGCTCGATCGAGCCCTTTTTATGTTCCTCGCCGTACATCCTGGCACCGTCGAGGGTGATCGCCCGGAGCGCCTCGAGCGGCGAGATGCGCTCCGCTTCGCCGAGGATCACGCCCGAGCGCGTCTGCCGGTTCACCGCCGTGTGGATCGTGAACAGCTGGTCGAGCGGGGCGACGTTGAAGTCGGTGTGGTTCGCCGGATGGAGGCCGAGGGCGAGGGCCGACTTCATCGGGCTGATGAACTCCGCCTGCTCCCGGCCGCGGTTCACGACATGCGTGTCGCCGAAATAGAAGCAGTGCTCGGTGTAGAAGGAGGGGGTGATCTGCCAGGCGGCGTATTTCTGGAGCTGATCGCGACGGATGAACTGCGAGTGGATGCCGACGGTGCCCCGCGGCCGCTCCGGAGCGCCGTCGGACGCAAAGCGATGGGCTTCGAGGAGGGCGTCGATCGCCGCGTCACCGTTGCAATGGACGAAGAGCGTGGCACCGCCGTCATAGACCTTCTTCACCGTGTCGTTGAACACGCTCTGCGGGAACGACAGCTCCCCCCGCCAGGCCTTCTGCCCGGCAGGCCCCTCCGTCAGATACGGGGTGGTGAAGGCGGCCGTCCGTCCCTGCGGCGAACCGTCGGTGACGATCTTCACTCCGCCGATGCGGAGACGATTGCGGTAGTCGGGCTCGTCGGTCGGTGGCTTGCCCGCGAAGATCGCATCGATCTCGGTGAAGAAGGGGAGCGAGACGACGTCGAGCTTGAGTCCGCCGCGGTCGGCAAGGAGGCGGAGGAGATCGAGCTGGTGCTTCATCGTCGCCCCCTCCTGGGCCGTCGTGATCCCCGCCTGGAGGTAGAGATCCTGCCCCTTCTCGAGGAGGCGGAGCGTCTCGTCGTCGTCGGGGCCGGGGACCTCGGCGAAGATCGGGAGGAAGGCCGTCTCGAAGAGGAGGCCGTCGGGCTCGTTCGATCCCGCCTCACGGCCGATCACGCCGCCGACGGGAGTGGGCGTGGCGGCCGTGATCGAGTAGGCCGCGAGGGCCTTCGAGTTGAGCTTCGCCCCGTGGCCCGAGACATGGACGATGATCACCGGATTGTCGGGGAAGGCGCGGTCGAGTTCGGCCTTCGTGGGAAAGCGCTTCTCGGTGAGGAGGTCGGGATCGCACCCGAATCCCATCACGACCTTCCCGGGGCCGAGTTGGCGACGCATTTTTGTCTTCCCGAGGGCCGTGATCACATCGGCCACGGTCTGGCAGGGGCCGGCCGGCGGCGAGGCGCAGAGGGCCTGCGTCTGCACGTCAACGAGCGCGAAGAAGTGGCTGTGGCCATCGACGAAGCCGGGCACGAGCGTCCGGCCGGCAAGGTCGACGATCTCCGTCTGGTCTCCACGGCAGGCGAGGACGTCTGCCTTCGTTCCCACAGCGATGATTCGGCCGCCGGCAACGGCCACGGCTTCGGCGCGGGGCGATGCATCGGCGACGGTGAGGATTGTGCCGCCGACGTAGATTCGCTCGGCAGGTTCGGCCCCGACGGCCCCTGCAGCCGCGATCACGAACCAACCGACCACAGAAAACCAGCCCCGAGCCCAGGCCTGAGCAACCACGGCACACCCTCCGGAAGTCGACGGGACGGATGAGCGGCCGGCTCACGAGAAAGTGTCGCGGCGACGCTCGACCAAACCATCCTCCGGAAGATCGTCGCAGTCTGCAAGGAATCCGCCGTGAAGGGGACGCAGCCGGCCGGCAGTGGCTCGTCAGACGTTGAGCGGGAGCCGGGCCGGGCGACGGCGGGGACGGATCACGGTCCGCTCCTCGGG
>CAJAYZ010000446.1 GCA_903949225.1 uncultured Planctomycetaceae bacterium | reverse complement strand
CTCTCCCCCTGGTCGGCGCTCCCGGCGATCCTCGTTGTGGCGGCCCTGCTGACGGCCGTGATGCTCGTCTACGCCGCTGCCGCGATCGCGCCGCCGGCGGAGAACCACGCCGCCCGCGTCCGAGTCCTGGCGCTCGTTGCCACCGGGCTGGCCTTGGTCGCCGGAGCATGGTTCGGACCGATCTCGGCGTCGTTCGTGATCGCCGTGACGGTGCTCCTCGTGGCGGGGATCGCGATCGCCGAATTGACAAGCGACCCAGTCGAGCTCGCTTCGATCCACGCGCCCTTCGCCAGGCTCGGGCCCTTCGGTCGCCTCGTGGCCATGGTCCTCACGCCCGGCTGGGCGACGGCGATCTGCTTCACACTCCTTGCCGCGCCGTTTCTGGGCCTGGCGGTGGACTCCGGATTCCCCGGCCTTCCCCCCACGGCGATGATCCCCGAGAAGTTCGTTCTCGGGGTGGCCGCGATCCTCTTTCCGATCTCCCTCATGCTCCGATTCCCCGCCGGGAAGACGCGGAGGATCGTGTTCATCGGCGTCCAGATCTTTTCGCTGGTGATCTTTTTCCTCCAATCCCCGCTCGGCTTCTCAAACACCGCTGCGGTGGAGATCTTCCGCGCCCTGACAAATCTCCTCCCGCTGGCCGCGCTGCTGAACCTCCTCACCGTATCGGGCAGCGGCGGCGTCGAGCCGATGATCGCTCTGGCGTTGGGAACGACGGCCCTCTCGCTCGTGTTTGTGATTCCACGCTTCGTTCAGGAACTTGCCGCCGTCGACGGCCGGGTGGCGGCGGCCCGTGCCCTTCCCGCCGCGCCGCGCCGGAGCCTTCCGGCATGAGCCATGCCGTGAACCAACCCGTAAACCACGCGGAGATCCATGCGGCGATGAAGGGAGCGGCGACTGTTCTCCGCCTCCCGCTCCGCCATGCCCGTTGGACCGGCAGCAGCGGCGCCGCGGCCGGCCGGGGCAGCGGCAGTTCGCTCGAGTTTCAGGATCATCGCCACTATTCCCCCGGCGACGACCCGCGCCACATCAACTGGCAGGCCTACGCCCGCACCGGCACCGCGACGGTGAAGCTGTGGCGCGAGGAGGTGTCGCCCCGGATCGATCTCGTCCTCGATCACAGCCCGTCGATGGAACTCGGCGACGGCAAGGGGCGCCGAACCTGGGAGCTGACCTACTTCGCGATCGAAAGCGCGCTCCACTCGGGCGGGCAGCTGCGGATCATCCGCCTGGCGCGGGGAGCGGCGCCCGAGGAGATCGACCTCGATCGGGCCCTCGCTCATGCCTGGCCCGCGCCGCGCGGTGCGGCCACAACAAGCGCCCCCCTCCTCGCCGACGAGCTGCGGCGGGTGCGCTTTCGCTCCGGTTCGCTCCGCCTCCTCGTCAGCGACCTCCTCGATCCATCGCCGCCGCATCGGGCCACGGCCATGCTCGCCGCCGGCGGCGGGCGGGCAATCGTTCTTGTGCCGACGGCGCGGGTGGAGAGCGATCCCGACTGGACGGGGAACGTCGAGTTCGAGGATTGCGAAGCGGGCACTCGCCGGCTCCAGGCGGTCGACGAGGCTCTCCTTGCCCGCTACCGCGCGGCCTACCGGCGGCATTTCACAGCCTGGCGCGAGTCGTGCGTGCGGCACGGGATCGGGATGGCACGGATCGCTGACGTGGGGACATTCCTCGAAGCAGTCCGCGTCGAGGCGATCCCTGCCGGTGTTCTCGAGACCGACTGACAGGCACGGAGAGGAGCAAGACGTGGGGATCGTGCTTGCCAATCCGTGGGGGCTTGTGGCGCTCGCTGCCGTGCCGCTCCTCATCGCCATCCATAGCCTGCGGCAGCGATCGCGGCGCGTCGTCACGAGCACGCTCTTTCTCCTCGAGCATGCCGGCCCGCTTCCCACCGGCGGAATCCGCCTCGAGCGCTTCCGGCAGGCAGTTCCGTTCTGGATGCAGCTCCTCGCGAGCCTCGCCCTCACCTGGCTCCTCGTCGAGCCGCGCGTCATCCGCGTCGATTCACGGCAGACCGTGGCGGTGGTCCTCGACAGCTCGGCGTCGATGGCGGCCTTCCG
>CAJAYZ010000445.1 GCA_903949225.1 uncultured Planctomycetaceae bacterium | reverse complement strand
TCTTCAAGAGCTTGGGAAATTCCGGTCAAGAGAGGTTCCTTATGAAACGGAATGTTGCAGTCGTGGCTAGATCGGTTCGGACCCAGCTTGTTCCTATTGGCTCAGCAATCGGTTTTTGGTCCATCCAGGATCTTCATGGGTGAAGCCGTAATCCGCCGCAGTAGAAGTAGATGACGATCTTGAAGTTGTTGGGATTCCGGTAGCCCCCAGCCCGTCGCTTGATAGCCATAGTCTTGCTGTTGAGGCCTTCGGCCACGGCATTGGTGATCGCATGGCCGCAGTACGTGATCACGTTGTCGAGTTTTCTCGCCAGCATCCGCGCGACGGCCTTGACCGGCTCCAGCCGGCTTCGAATCGCCCATGCGTGCCAGCCATCGAAGAATCGCCTCGCCCAGCCTTCGGCCTGGTAGGACCAGAGATACCGCAGGTTCTCTTTGATGGCCCAGGCCCGGGCCGTCTTCAGGTCGGAGTCGCGAAGCTCCCGCAGTTCCGCACGCCGCTTCGGAGGCACGTTCTCCCTGAAGGCGAGCCAGAGGTACTTCGTCCGCTTGAGACGATCGTCTCCGTTCTCGACGAGCAAGCGGGTCTCGCGCCGGCGCACGACGTCGACTGCCTCGGTCATGTGCTTCATGATGTGGAAGCGGTCGAAGCCGATCTTGGAAGCAGCGAGCGGGACGGCTTCAAGGGCGGCCTGGACGTACGGCTCCCACATGTCCATGGCCACGGCCTTGATGGCCTCAATCTCTCGTGGCGTCCGAGTCTTGAAATAAGCAGCCAAACTGGCCTTTTCTCGACCATCGGCGACAACTTCGACCGTGCCGCGATCGATGTCGCTGACGATGGTCATGTACCGATGTCCCTTGCAGAATGCCTTCTCATCGACGTCGATGACGATTCGTTCCATGAAAATTGTGAAGCGACCATGTGGCTCCGCTCACGGCACCTTCACTTGAACGACGCCGTGCTCCGGGCATTCGACGCGGGAAATTCGGGCATGGGCGAGCGTTTGAAACTGGCAGGTGTTCCGGTGCCTCCAGGTTCGCTCGGGGGCGTGGTCATAGCAGGCGAGTTTCTTCTGGCAGCGGGGGCAGGCCCACTGGCTCCCCTCGGCGTGTTCGACGTGGACGTGGATCTGTGTCGATTCGATGTCCAGCTTCACATCAGCCACCCTCCAAGCGGCCGAAAGGCTCAGGACCTGCTGGTAGAGATCGGTGTCGAACATAGGAAGAGCCTCTGGGGGAGAACCATTCTCCCACATCGATTCACCCACGAAAAACCCGGATGGACCGGCAAAAATAATGCGGGCCGATTTGTTTGTCCGATTCGCAAACCCCTTTACGCCTGATCTTGTAGGGGGGCGGTAGCCGCCTCCGTGGGCAGGCGTCTGATCGCGGCCGCACACAGCGAAGAGGGCAACAAAGAAGAAGTGTCGCATGAACGAACGAGCAATAAACGTCCTGGGCGATCAAGCACAACAAAGCCGCGTTTCACTATGTTCGCCTAAGCCCCGCGACATCGGACGCCCCGTCAACGCAGGTGGACTTAATGGCCTCCTGCAATGCACCTTCGTGAGATTGATGCGTGCCGCACAACCAGCATTGATCGGACTGGCAACGCCACTCCTCTTGATTGTGTGGCTGGTAAACAACATCGCATCGCCTCTGGTAGCCAATGCTGCTCAGACCTTGGCAGCTGGTTATACAACCACATCGATGACAAACTCCGCGTCTCTCTCCACTGATGGTGGACTTGTGCTCGAACTTGGCCTTGGCGTGGAGTACCTCATTGTTGGTGGCGGAGGTGGTGGAGGGGGTTATTTCGGAGGTGGCGGTGGCGCTGGCGGCTTCCTCAGTAATGCAGGAGGATCTCTACTACCAAAAGGCACCGGCAGTTATGTTGTAGCCGTTGGCGCGGGGGGGGCTGGCGGAAATGGCGCGAACAAGGGAGCCAATGGCGCTT
>CAJAYZ010000444.1 GCA_903949225.1 uncultured Planctomycetaceae bacterium | reverse complement strand
GTCACCGGCTCAGGCCTCGGTGACGGGCGTCTGCGGTAGACGGACCTTCTCAAGCAGGCTGTGGATAAACTGCCGGGTCGACCGTGTGAGGCGGTCGCGAGTGCACAGCACTCGAGAAAACAGGAGCTTTTCCAAGCGAACCGGCTGCCCCGCAGCCGGTTCGTTCAGGAATGACTTTTTCCACCGGCAGCGAGTGACGAATCGGCCCGTGGCTCAGGCGACGAGCTTCACTTCGGGCACCTCGCCGGTGATCCCGATCACGAACTCCTCGAAGATCTTCATGTCGAGGGCGGAGGCGGTTTCCGCCTCGGGGTGGAACTGCGTGCCGATCGCCACCCATCCCTCGACCTGGCTCTCGATCGCCTCGATCACGCCGTCCGGTGCGCGGGCGGCGATTTTGAAGCTCGCGGCGAGATCGTCGATCGCCATGTGGTGCATGCTGTTGACGCGGATCTCACCGTCGCCGTAGACGCGTTCCATGACGCCTCCCGCCTCGACGAGAAGGGCGTGGCGATGGGAGTTGTCGCCGGGATCCTTGTGGGGGATTGCCTTGGGGAGATCCTCGGGGATGTGGAGGAAGAGGGTGCCCCCTTCGGTGATGTTGAGGAGCTGCATCCCGGCGCCGATGGCAAGAACGGGCATGTGTCGGCGGCAGATGTGCTTGGCGAGCATTCGGTCGAAATCCTCGCGGCGGGCGTCCATGGGGCGGACGGCGGGGTGGGGCATCCAGCCGTCGCGGCGCGGGTCGAGGTCAGCCCCGCCGACCATCACGACCCCGTCGAGAAGGTCGAGGAGCCGGACAACGTCATCCTCGTCGGCGAGGGGGGGCATGATGACGGGAATCCCACCGGCGGCGGTGATTCCGTCGAAATAGCCCGCGGCCACGAACGAGAGCGCGGCATGCTCCTTGCGGGATGCACGGTAGTCGGTGTTGATGCCGATGAGGGGCTTGGCTGCCATGGAGTGTCTCCGGAAGACCGTCGGATCGTCGACGCTTTCGTCCAGCCGAACACGGGGTGGTCGTACGTCGACCCCCGGATGCCACGCATGAATCTCCCGCCCTCCGCAGCGCCCCAATCGACAGACTTTCTCGACGTTTGAAACGACCCTTCCGGGCCGGTTCACTTCACGCTTGAGCAGCGTCATCCCTAACGCCGATGCCTTCGATCGAAGGAGCCTCTGCGGCGGACGGAAGCCATCCGGGCTTCCGGGCCGGTCGCCCCCCAAGGGGAGACCGGGCCAATTCCGTCGTTCGTGCCGTCGCCAGGGTCACGGGGCCCATCATGGACGTCCGCGGCCCTGGCGGCGGGGAACGTATCGCTTTGGCTTTCCGGTCAGCAAGCAACACGACGATTTTGTGGTCTCAGGCCCCCTACTGACCCACATCCGGTGCTAGCACCCCGCCTGCTATCAGGCCGTCTCACGCCGCGATCCACACGGCGCCTGGGAAGCTGCGCAGCCACGTCAGCTGTCGTTTGGCCAATTGCCGCGTCCGTGCTTGGGTGAGCCGGATGGCCTCGGAGATCGGCAGGGTGCCGGAAAGGACGCCGAGGGCCTCGCTGTACCCCGCTGCCTGGGAGGCGGTCGCCCCGATCCCCCCCGGCCCCTCCGCGGCTTGCCGCGTCTCGTCGACGAGCCCCTCGGCAAACATCCGCTCCACCCGCCGGTCGATCCGGTCGCGGAGGACCTCCCTGGGGAGATCGAGCACCATCATCTGCCGGGTGAAGACGGGGTGGGGGGCCGGTGCGAACGCAGCTGACAGGGGCACCCCGCTGGCAGCCACCTCGCGCGCGCGGACGATCCGCCGGGCGTCATTTTGGTGGATGCGGCGGGCCGCTTCGGGGTCGACCCCGGCCAGGCGGTGGTGAAGCACGGCAGGGCCGACGGCCTCGATCTCGGCCCGGAGCCGCTCGCGGATTTCCGGCACCTCCCCCGGAACGTCGGCGAGGCCGTCACGGAGGGCGCGGAGGTAGAGGGGCGTCCCGCCGACGAAGAGGATCTGCCGGCCGCGGGCCCGGATTCCGGCGATCGCCGTGGTGACGTCCGCGAGCCAACGGGCGACGTTGTAGGCCTCGGAAGGGGGGACGACGTCGACGAGGTGGTGCGGAAGGCGGCTCCGTTCGGCAGGCCCCGGTTTGGCGGTGCCGATGTCGAGCCCCTGGTAGACCGCCATCGAGTCGACGCTGACGATCTCTGCCCCCAGACGCTCGGCCATCCGGATCCCCAGCGAGGTTTTCCCGGCCGCCGTGGGGCCGGCGAGGAACCAGCAATCGTCCCCGAGTTCCGGCCGTGATGCGGCTCCCGAGCATGCTAGAGTTGGAGGCGCTTTCCCGGGGGTGCCGGGGAAGGGGCCGTCAGCAGGCATGTCGGGAGTCATCGGATGCGTCGACCGGGGGAGATCTTCGAGGAACTCGAGCGGATGATCGTATCCCGCCGCGGAGAACCGATCGACCGCTCCTACACCGCCAAGCTCCTCCACGCCGGTGCCAACAAGGTCGGCGGGAAGGTGGTCGAGGAATCGGGGGAGCTGGCGATGGCCGGGGTCTCGGAGGCCGATGACCGCGTCGTCGCGGAGTGCGCCGACCTCCTCTACCATACGCTCGTGCTCCTTGCCTGCCGTGGCCTTTCACTGGCCGCGGTCGGGGCAGAACTCGAACGCCGTTTCGGCACCTCGGGCCTCGAGGAGAAGGCATCCCGGGGAACCCGTGCCACGCTGGAGGTGCCCCGTGAGTGATCCTGCCGTTCCAGACCGCCTCCTCCGCCTCGGCCTGCCGAGCAAGGGGCGGCTCGCGGAGATTTCCGCGCAGCTCCTCGCCGAGGCGGGGCTCAACTTCCGGCGCACGGAGCGGAGTCTGTTCGCCCGCTGCCGCGACATGCCGGTGGAGGTGATCTTCCTCCGCACCGACGACATCCCTGTCCTCGCCGCCGAAGGGGCAATCGACCTCGGCGTCACCGGCGCCGACCTCGTCGCCGAGAGCGGCGAGGATCTCGTCCACCGCCTCGACCTCGGCATCGGGTCTTGCCGGCTGGCGCTGTGCGTCGCTGAAGACTCGCCGATTACCACGGCCGCCGACCTCCACGGGAAGCGGATCGCCACGAGCTTTCCGCGGATCACGAAGACGTGGCTTGCCGAGCGCGGTGCCGAGGCCCACTTCGTTCCCCTCTCGGGGAGCGTCGAGGTGATGATCCAACTCGGCGTCGCCGACGCCATCGTCGACCTCGTCGAGACTGGCAGCACGCTCGCGGCCAATCGGCTCCGGGTGATCACCGAAATCGGCCGCTACGAGACGGTGCTCGTGCAAAACCGTTCGTTCCACGATTCTGTGACGGCCGACCGGATCGTGCGCCGGCTCGAGGGGATCGTGATCGCCCGCACCTACTCGCTCCTTGAATACAACATTCCCAGGGGCCAACTGCCGGAAGCGGAGTCGATCACCCCCGGCTTCAATTCGCCGACGGTCAGTGCGCTCGAGGATCCGGGCTGGTGTGCGGTGCGGGCGATGGTCCGCCGCGGCGAGGTCCATGCAATCATGGAGCGCCTCGAGGCGATCGGCGCCTCGGCGATCATCGAGACCCGGATCGCCAACTGCCGGCTGTGACCGGCGTTGCGTCGCCGATCTTGAAAAGGCCGGTCACCAAAATCATATCGGGAGCAAAGGGTGGCTCAATACGTTCGCGACCGCGTCGATCACGCGTTCATCCGCGACTCAACGAACTCCCTCAGTGCTCTTATCGTCGTCAGCCACTCCGTGCGGTCGAACGACGCCCCCGAGAAACCCTCGTCGTAGCGGAAGGTCGTGCCGAATGGCGTGAGGCGATTCAGGTCGCCGACGACACATGGCAAAGTTTCTCCGGCCGTGCCGAGGAGTTCTACGAGAACACCGAGGCTGTGGGTTCGGGGGTAATCGACGCCTCGGGCACACAGGAGCGCCTTGAGAAGCTTCTCCGCAGCCTGCTGCGCGTGGAACCCGAGCGTGTCGTCATCGACGTCAGAATCGGCGAGAAGCTTCTCCAGAACGAGTTCGTCCTGACTCGCCTTGCGGAAGAGGGTCGTCGACCGGTCAG
>CAJAYZ010000443.1 GCA_903949225.1 uncultured Planctomycetaceae bacterium | reverse complement strand
TCTCGAGTGCGACGCACTCGCGACCGCCTCGTGCGGTCGGGCTAGCACCTTATCCACAGCCTGCTAGGCCGGCTCGAGTGCTGATTCGGCTTGCTGCGGGCGCGGCGGGCCCCCTACCCTGCGGCCGATCGGTAGCATTTCCGGCGTTCGGGCGATCTCGGCCGGACGAGTGCGGATCGCTCCCCCGGGGGACCGTTCGATGCCTTTTCCCCGCCGCCTTCGTCGTGTCATGGCGAAGGCCTCATGTCTCGTGGCGATGCTGCTCGGGCCCGGCGCGACCCGGTCTGTGGCCCAACTTCCGGCCGAGGCGGGGCAGACATTTGCCGTCCACGACATTTCCCCCTGGGTCAGGCAGGCCGGCCCCGGGAGCCAGAAATACATCGTCGATTGGGTCCTCCAAGAGACCGGCTATGCCGCCTGGCACGGGGCCGTGCCGGCGTCGCTCTCGGCCGACGAAAGTCAGCTCCGGGTGTTCCACGAGCCGGAGATGCAAAAGCGCGTCGAGGAGATCGTGGCCCGGTTCACCACCGGGGCTGATACTCCCCACCGCTTCGCCGTCAGGGTGATGGGGGTGGGCACGCCGTCGTGGCGGAACGATGCCCGCGCTCTGCTCCACGGGATTCCGGCGGCGACGCCTGGCGTCCAGGCCTGGATCATGTCGCGCGAGGAGGCGGCGACACTTCTGGCGATGTTCCGCCGGCGCGGCGACTGCGCCGAGCTACCGACCGGCGCCGTCCAGGCGGCCAATGGGCTTCCGGCGGTGCTCGCCGGCGGACGGAAGCGGCCCTACGTCCAGGAGATCCAGCCATTGCAGGCGCCCCCGGGGTGGCAGTCGCTCTCGGCCGCTTGCGACGAGGGGATCACTCTCGACGTCCAACCGCTTCTGAGCCGCGATGGCAGTGCCGTCGAGGCGGTCATTCGCTGTCGGATCGATCAAGTCGAGCGGATGGCGATCGTGCCGGTCACGCTTCCGACCCCCGATCGCCAGCGGGCCCAGATCGAGGTGCCACAGGTCTCGGCCGTCCGCGTCGGGGAGCGTTTCCGCTGGCCGACAAACCAGGTTCTCGTCGTGGGGCTGGGGTTGGTGCCCTGGCCCGTGCCGGGCAACAATACCGCCAGTTCGGCAGCGCTGCTCGCCGACGCCAAGAGAACCGACGTGGTGGTGTTCGTTGAGCCCCGACTTCGCGGGGCGCCGTAGAAGCTTTCTGCATTCCTGATGCCCTCCTGATGTCCGCTTGTCCGGGCAGCCGGCCTCGACATCGTGCCGGCGCCCCGAGGAACCTTGCATGACCGCTCCCGTCTGCCGCGTCGTTGTCACTGGGGTGGGGCTCGTCTCGCCGCTCGGGCTCTCGCCGGATGATCTCTGGTCGGGGCTTGCCGCCGGGCGCAGTGCCGTCGGGCCGATCTCGCTGTTCCCCACCGATGGACTTCCGCTCCATCACGGCGCCGAGGCCAGCGGCTTCACCGGCGAGATCGACAACTTCGGGCCTCTCGAGGGGGAGACGAAGAAGGCGATCCGCAAGGGGCTCAAGGTGATGTGCCGGGAAAGCCAGATGGCCGTCGCCGCGGCGCAGCGTGCCCTCCATGACTGCGGTTTGCTGGGAGCGAATCGTGTCCCCGAACGATTCGGGTGCGTCTTCGGATCGGACTACATGCTCACGTTGCCGGAGGATTTCACCTCTGGTGTGGCCAAGTGCCGTGGTGCCTACGGGGGCTTCGAGTTCGATCGTTGGGCCACCGACGGGATGCCGCTGCTCAACCCGCTGTGGTTGCTGAAATATCTCCCCAACATGCCCGCCAGCCACATCGCCATCTACAACGATCTCCGGGGGCCGAGCAACTCGTTGACGCTCCGCGAGGCCAGCGGCCACATGGCCGTCGGCGAGGCGACGATGACGATTCAGCGTGGGGCCGCCGATGTCATGCTCGCCGGTGCGACCGGTACGCGCGTCCATCCCATGAAGACGGTCCACGCCCTCCAGAGCGAGCAAGTGGCCTTCGGGCCAGACGATCCGGCGACCTGGAGCCGGCCCTTCGACCGACACCGGCGCGGCATGGTGCTCGGCGAGGGGGCGGCGGTGCTCGTCCTCGAGGAACTCGAGCATGCTCGTCGCCGCGGGGCAACGATCCTCGGCGAGGTGCTGGGGCATGCCTCCCGCCACGCCGCTGACAGACTCAACATGGGGCTGAGGCGGAAAGCGCTCGCCCTGGCGATGGCCCGCGCGCTCGGAATGGCAGACCTCCCCGGCGGGCGTCCCGGGCATCTCCATGCCCACGGCTTGAGTACCGTGGGGGGGGATCGCTGCGAGGCCGAGGCGCTCGGTGACGTTCTTGGGGCCGGCGCGGTCGGGATCCCCACCGTGGCGGCGAAGGCCAACTTCGGCAATCTCGGCGCCGGCAGCGGGCTCGTGGAATGCATCGCCAGTCTGTGGGCGATGCGCCACGGGAAGCTCTTCCCGTTGATCAACTACACGACCCCCGATCCAGAGTGCCCGATCCGGGCCGCGGTTGCCGGTGACGAAGCGGGAGCCTCCTTCCTCTCGGCCTCCGTCACCCCCCAGGGGCAGGCAGGGGCGGTGGTGATCGGCGGCTGGAACCTCGGTGCCTGAGCATGGGGTCGCGGTGGGGAACGAGCGTTCGCCGCCCCCATCCCCCGCGGGGCGGACGGAGGCTCCTTGACAGTCGAGTGCCCTCCCCATACCCTTCCGGGTTGTGCCTCGTGGAGGTGGCTGCTGGAGTCCGGAGCGCCGTCTGGTGGCGCGTCTCGGAGGGGGGGTTCCCCTTCGGTGTCGCGTGGCTGGGCGGGCGACCAGTTCGTGTGTGGCGTCGGCCGTCCGGCATTGTTCCACAGGCAAGAGTGCCTGGTGGGCTTGCCGGTTCGGGACATCGCTGCCAACGTCGGGTCAACGTGCCGCTGGTGGCTGTTGCCGCTGAGGGGCATGGTCCGATTTTGACAGTCGGTTCCGAGGCAATGCCGACATTCGCAGGATCGAGACTTGGCGCCGCTCCCCGCGGGCGGTGCCGAGGAAGACCGACCACGACCTTGTTCGCCGAGATCGCCGTCCGAGACACCCATGAAGCCAGAAGAAATCCTCCGCATCGTCGATGCGATTCACCGCGACAAGAACATCGACAAGGAGATCGTCTTTCAGGCGATCGAGGCGGCCCTCGTCACCGCTCTGACGCGGCAGTACGGCGAAGCCTCCGATGTGCAGGTCGCGATCGATCGTACCGACGGGCGCGTCCATGGCAGCCGTGACGGTGTGGAGATCGACACGGCCGAATTGTCGGGGCGGATCGGTGCCCAGACGGCCAAGCAGGTCATCATTCAGAAGATCCGCGAAGCTGAGCGGGATGCGATCCACGACGAGTTCGAGGAGCAGATCGGCCTGATGGTATCGGGCGTCGTGAGCCGCTTCGAAGGGGCCACAGCCACCGTCACCCTGGGGGCCACCGAGGCGATTCTGCCGCGCAGCGAGCAGATTCCCGGCGAGACCTTCCACCCCAACGAGCGCATCCGGGCCACGATCTTCGAGGTCCGGAAGGTCGGCAGCCGGGTGAAGATTATTCTCTCCCGGATTCGTCCCCAACTCGTGCAGCGGCTTTTCGAGCAGGAGATTCCCGAGATCGCCGATGGCGTGATCGAGATCAGGGCGATCTCCCGTGAGCCGGGCTACCGGAGCAAGGTGGCCGTCATCAGTTCCGACGCCCGTGTCGACTGCGTCGGCGCTTGTGTCGGCGTTCGCGGCAATCGCATCAAGAACATCGTCGAGGAACTCGGCGGCGAGCGGATCGACATTGTTCGGTGGAGCGACGACCTTCAGGTGTTGGTTCCCAACGCCCTGCAGCCTGCCGAAGTTGACGAGGTGATCCTCTGTCAGATGCTCGGCCGTGGCATCGTGCTCGTGCGCGAGGATCAGTTGTCGCTGGCGATCGGCCGCCGGGGCCAAAACGTCCGTCTCGCCAGCAAACTCTGCGGCTGGGATATCGAGATCATGACGCGTGAAGAACTCGACCAGCAGATCGAGCGTGCTGTCACCGGCTTCTCATCGATCCCGGGGCTCGATGAGTCGGTCGCTGAAAAGCTCGTCGGTGAGGGATTTCTCTCCTATGACGATTTGTCGGTGATCGAGCCTGACGACCTCATGGAGATGGGTGGGATCTCGGCCGAGACGGTCGATCAAATCGTCGCCGAGGCCGAGGTACGGGCCGCGCAGGCGGAGGCCGCCGCCGCCGACGAGCGTCGCAAGCAGCGCGAACAGGATCGTGTCGATCGGGCAACGGCTGAGGCCGATGCCGCCGAGCAGGCGCTCACGGCAGCCCGTGAGGCCCAGGAGCCAACCGCCGACGGTGATGGATCTGTTGCCGGAGTAGCCTCTGATGCAACCTCTGGTGCAACCTCTGGTGCAACCTCTGGGGGAGGCTCCGAGGCGACTGCCGAAGGGGCCTCGCCGGCAGGTGGGCGGGAGTGATGGGCAGGCTGAAAGTTGGTTTTGGGGCTTTAAAAAAGGCTCTTTCGGCTTCCGCGGGGCGAGTCACCCGCGGAGGTTGGTGCGATGGTGACGATCGGCTCGGTTTTGCAAGCGACGGTGTTCCGGGTAGGTTGGCTGGGTCGGGATTAGGGTCTGATGGCCCTCCCGCTGGTGTGATCACGTGGGCGGTGGCCCGACGAGGTGAGCGTGGCAGTTCGTATCTACACCCTGGCGAAGGAATTGAAACTCGACAGCAAAGAGCTTGTCGAGATCTGTTCCCGCGCTGGTATCCAGGACAAGGGCTCGGCGCTCGCCAGCATGACCGACGAGGAAGTTGCCCGGCTCAGGGAGTTCATGGCCGGCAAGGCTGCGAAGCCTCCTGAGCGGCCTGCTGCCGGTGGGGCGGCGCTTGTCCGGCCTGCGAGCCCGGTGCGACCTGCCGTCGTCGGCAAGCCGCCAGTGATCGCTGCCAAGAGTCCCTCGTCGACGGGGACGAAGCCTGTTCAGTCGACGCCTCCGGAGCCGAAGCCGGCGGTTGTGATGCGGCCGCTGTCCGGTCCTCTGGGAGCCAGTCGCACCTCCGATGGGCCCGGCGTGCGGCGTTCCGAACCGGTGCCGCAGCGTCCCATCGAAGCGGTTTCTCCCGCACAACCCGTGCCTCAGGCTCCGATCGCGCCCCTCCCTCCTCCTCCTCCCCCCCGTTCCCCTTCCCCTTCCCCGCCCCCGCTGTCACGGACTTCCGGCCCGCTGCGTCGCGAGGACTACATCGCTCCTGGCGGTGTTGCTGCCCGGGCCAAGCCGCCGGAACTCGGTGGGAAGGCGACTGAGCCACGACCGCGCCCGGCGGGCCTCCGCCCCGGTGGCGACGGTTCGAAGCCGCTTCCGCGCCCTGCGTTCAAACTTGCACCTCTGCCGGCTGCGGGACGTCCCACGGCGCCTCGTGTCTCGCAGGAACCGGTCGCACAAAAGCCCGACGTCAAGCTCCCGCTCGATGCCATTCGCAGTGCGAAGGCGGGTGGCGCCAAGCCACTGGCCGACCACATGCGCAAGCATGAGCAGCGTCAGGCTGCCGAGGGTCGTCCTCGTCCCGGTGGTCCCGCTGGCCCGGCCAGGCCGGGGGGGCGTGGGCCCGGAATGGCTCCCGTGCCTCCGTTGATGGAATCAGGTGTTCGCCCCCGCCGCACCCCTGCAAAGGGCCCGGGTGTCCCAGAGGAGACCCCTGGCCGCGATTCGAAGCAGATCGGGAGGCGGCGGTTTGATCGTGGCGGCGGCGATGACGATGACGGCGGCGGCCGTCGTCGCCGGTCTTCGCGGCCCCGCAGAGGGATCACGATCTCGACTGCTGCGCCGCGGAAAACAAACGCCTCGATCCAGGTGCCCTGCACCGTGCGGGCGTTTTCCGAGGCGATCGGCCTGTCGGCCAGCGACGTGCTCAAGAAACTCCTGAACTTCGGCATGGCCACGATGCCGAGCATGGGCACGATGCTCGATCGTGACACCGTTGAATTGCTGGCTGCCGAACTCGGCGTGCAACTCGATCTCAAGACGGCTGAGGATCTAGAGAAGGAACTTCTCGCCGGCTTCGACGCCGTTGACGAGGATCCCACCCTCCGTGAGTCCCGCCCGCCGATCGTGACCTTCCTCGGCCACGTCGACCATGGGAAGACGTCTCTCCTCGATCGCATCCTGGGGATGAACGTCGCTGCCCGCGAGAGCGGTGGCATCACCCAGCACATCCGTGCCTACACGGTGAAGCACAACAGCAAGTCGATCACCTTCGTCGATACGCCCGGTCACGAGGCGTTCACGCAGATGCGGGCCCGCGGAGCCAATGTCACTGACTGCGCCGTCCTCATCATTGCGGCTGACGACGGGATCATGCCGCAGACGGAGGAGGCGATCAGCCACGCCAAGGCAGCCGGGGTGCCGATCGTCGTCTGTATCAACAAGATCGATCTGCCCGGCATCGACGTGCAACGCATCTACCAGCAACTCGCCGCCAGCGATCTTCTCCCCACGGAGTGGGGCGGCGAGACGGAGGTGGTGAAGACCAGTGCCCTCACCGGCGAGGGGGTCGATCATCTCCTCGACATGCTCCTCACGATTGCCGAACTCCACGACCTCCGCGTCAACCCCTCGCGGGCCGCGGCTGGCGTGTGTCTCGATGCCTCGATTCATGAGGGGCGCGGTGTTTCGGCCTGCATCCTCGTGCAGAAGGGGACGCTCCGCGTCGGTGACTCGCTCGTCTGCGGCGAGGCCAGCGGCACCGTCAAGGCGATGCACGACACGCTCGGCAAGAAGCGGATCACCGAAGCCGGTCCGTCCCAGCCCGTGCTCGTCAGCGGCCTCGACATCGCTCCGGGGGCCGGTGACCGGTTCCAGGTGGTCGAATCGATCGCCATGGCGCGGGAAGTGGCTTTGAAGCGGAGCGGGATCCGCCGGCACAGCAGCCTTTCGAATGCTCCGGTGCACGTCACGCTCGAGAATCTCCTCGATCGTCTCGGCACGCAGAAGACGCCGACGCTCAACCTCATCGTCCGCGCGGACGTCCGTGGTTCGATCGAGGCGATCCTCAAGGAGCTCACGAAGCTCGACCATCCCGAGGTCAAGATCCGGATCCTCCAGTCGACGGTCGGAGGGGTCACCGAGGCCGACGTCCAACTCGCCGATGCGTCCGACGCGATCATCATCGCGTTCAATGTCGTGCCTGACGAACGGGCCCGTTCCCTGGCCGAAGAACTCGGCGTGCAGGTGCGGCGCTACGAGATCATCTATCAGGTCACCGACGATCTGCGGAATGCCCTCGAAGGAATGCTTGCTCCGGAGAAGCGGGAGACCGAACTCGGTCGGGCCGTCGTGCAGCGCACCTACTCGATCAGCCGGCTCGGCGTCATCGCTGGTTGCCGCGTGATCGGCGGGGTGATTGCCCGCAATGGTCGCCTCCGCGTGATCCGCGACAACCGTATTCTCGGGGATTACGGCATCGAGTCGTTGAAGCGTGAAAAGGACGACGCCCGCGAGGTTCGTGATGGGTTGGAGTGCGGCATCAAGGTGGCCAATTTCAACGACATCAAGGAGGGCGACGTCCTCGAGTGCTACCGGATCGAGGAAGTCGCACGGACTCTGTCGTGAGCACCCGACGCCAACTCAAGGCCGCCGCGGCGGTGCGGGAGGTGGTCAGCATGGCCATCCTCACCGAGGTGCGGGATCCAAGGGTCCGTGACGTCACGGTCACTGGCGTGGAGATGGACGCCGACATGCGCTCGGCCACCATTCATGTCTCGGTGATGGGTGATGAAGCCAAACAAAAGTTGGCCCTGAGGGGGTTGGCGAACTCGGCCGGGTTCCTCCAGTCGCGGATCGCCGATCGGATCGAGACTCGATACACGCCCCGACTCAGTTTCGAAATCGATGGTGGCGTGAAGAAGTCGCTCGAGATTGCCCGTGTCTTGGCGGAGGTGCTGGGGCCCTCCACCGGGGACGGGGTCATCGTTGCCCCGGTCGACGCCGAGGCGGAATCTCCGGAGCTCCGGCGGAATGCTCCGGCGGACGAGGCGCCGGGCGAGGATGTACAGGAACAGGCATGACCACACCGAATCGGCAGCAGCCCAATCGCCAGCAACTCGTTGCCAAGCTCCACAAAGCTCTGCGCGCCACCTACAAGCCGGTCGATCCGGACACGCAACCCCCGCTCCTCGAGCAGGTTCTTTACGCCTGCTGCCTCGAGAACGCCCCCTATGACGTGGCGGCGCGCGCCTACAAGCGGCTCGGCGAGACGTATTTCGATCTCAATGAAGTCCGCGTCACGACGGTCGCCGAACTCGCCGAAACCCTCCACGATCTTCCCGATCCTTCCCGGGCCGCCCTCGCGCTCCGCCGGGTGCTCCAGGGGGTGTTTGAATCGACCTACAGCTTCTCGCTCGACAATGCCAAGAAGCACTCGATCGCGCACGGCATGAAGACGCTCGAGCACATCCACGGCATCCCGCCGTTCGTCGTGGCCTTCATCGGCTCCACGGCGCTCGGTGGCCACTACATCCCCGTCGATCTGGGCGCGATGCAGGGGCTGTTCATCACCGGGGTGATGTCGCAGGAGGAATACGACTCCGAGAAATGCCCCGGGCTCGACCGCTTCATCCCCAAGAAGGCCGGCTTGGAGTTCGGCTCGTTGCTCCATCAGTTCGGCGTTGAAGTCCTGACGAATCTCCACGGCGCCTCGGTCAAGAAGGTGGTGCAGGCAGTCAATCCGGATGCCAAGCGGATGCCGAAGCGCGGCGATCCGATCCCCCTTCCGGTGTCCCCGCCGGCCCCGGCCGGTAAGGAGGCGCAGAAAGCTGCCGATGCAGCCCGCACCGCGGCCGAGGAACACCGCCCTGCGGGCCCTCAGGCGGCGGCCCGTCCGGCCGGCAAGACCCCGCTTCCTCCGCCGGGTTCGGGACCAAAACGCGCGGCCGATGGGACCCTCGTCGCTGGGACGAAGCCGGGCCCGAAGCCCTTCGTGGTGAAGCCGAACGTCGGACGGCCGGTCACCATCAAGCCAGCTGAGCCTGAGGAGCCTGCCGCCGTCGCGCCGTCCGTCCCGGCGAAGAAGGCCGATACGAGCAAGAAGCCGGCCCCGGGCAAGACTCCGGCGGCGCCGAAGGCGGCCGACAAGGCCGCGACGAAGAAGCCTCTTGCATCCGAAAAGTCGGCTCCATCCGAGGGCAGCAAGTCGTCGGACAAGTCATCCGACAAGTCATCCGACAAGGGGAGCGCCGCGGCCAAGGGCAAGGGATCGAAGCCGGCCACCGACCGCCCCGCATCCGGGGATCGACACTCCGATGACCTGACTCGTCGCAAGCCGCGGTAAGCAAGGGAGGGGAATCCGTCAGGAAAACCCCCTCCACCGAGACATCCAGACGCAGATCGATTCCCGAGATCCTCCTCCAGCCAACGGAGCAGCGAGTGGCCGGCCATTCCCATTGGGCAAACATCTCCCGTAAGAAGTCGCTGATTGATGCCAAGCGCGGCAAACTGTGGAGCAAGCTCGCCAAGGCGATCATCGTGGCCGCCAAGCATGGCGGGCCCGATCCCGATGCCAACCTCCGCCTCCGCTATGCGATCGACGCCGCGAAGGCGGTCAGCATGCCCAAGGACAACATCCAGCGGGCGATCCGCACCGGCACCGGGGAGTTCAAGGGGGGCGACCTCGAGGAATCCCTCTACGAGGGGTATGCTGCCGGGGGCGTCGCCGTGCTCTGCGAGATCCTGACCGACAACAAGAACCGCACGGCGCCGGAGGTCCGCAAGATCTTCGAGATGTGCGGAGGGAAGCTCGGGGCCACCGGTTGCGTTGCCTACCTTTTCCAGAGGAAAGGTGCTGTTCGTCTGCCGCTGGCGTCGTGCTCGGAGGATCGGCTGATGGAGTTGGCGATCGAGGCCGGAGCCGACGACGTCAAGCCGGCCGGTGATCGCTGGGAGGTGATCTGCGAGCCGTCGGCGATGGTCGACGTGATCGCAGCGATCCAGGGGGCCGGGATGACGATCGAATCGAACGAGATCGTCCGCATCCCGACGAACTCGGTCGACGTCGAGGATGTCGACACGGCCCGCCGGGTGCTCCAACTCATGGAGCGGCTCGACGACCACGACGATGTCCAGAGCGTGGCCGCCAATTTCAACATCCCCGACGAGGCGATGGCCCGCGTGCT
>CAJAYZ010000442.1 GCA_903949225.1 uncultured Planctomycetaceae bacterium | reverse complement strand
CGATCTCCCCGCCCGACAAACCTTGCTTGCCTTCTCCCGCTCCCGACGTCTTCCCCACCCCCGAAGAGGTCAAGGCCGCTCCCCGTTTGAGCCCATGGCACCCTCCAATCCCCCACCTGTCGATGCCGCTTCACTGCTCACCACGTTGCAAGCCCGGGGCCTGCGCGTCGTGCTGATCACCGCCGGCGGCGGATCGGCGGCGATCCCGGCGTTTGTCGCGCTCCCCGGCGCGAGTGCGGTCGTTCTCGAGGCGGTTGTCCCGTCCGCACGCGAAGCCACCGATGCCCTCCTCGGTGGCCCGCAGGAGTCGTACTGTTCCTCCCGCGCCGCACGTCGCCTGGCGATGGCAGCCTGGGAACGGTGCCGGCGGCACGGCGCCGAGGTCGGCGCCGCGGTAGGGGTCGCCTGCACCGCCAGTCTGGCAACGACCGTCCCCAAACGGGGAGACCACCGGATCGTGGTGGCGGTGCAGACGCTCGGCGAGACGTCCGTCGCCACCCTTGGGCTCATGAAAGGGGCCCGGTCGCGGAGCGAGGAGGAGACGATTGCGGCCGCATTCATCCTCGCACGGATCGGGGCCGTCGTCGGCTCATCGTCCCTGGCGGAGGAACATCTCGCCCTTCTTCTCCGGCCCGGGGAAGGGATGATCGTTGATCGGGCACCGGCTCCCGAGGCCTGGCAGGCGATCCTTGCCGGCATCTCGGGAAGGGTGCGGTTGGCCGGAACGGACGGTGGCTTGCTGCCCGGCCCCCCCGGACGGGAGGCGATCTTTCCGGGATCGTTCGACCCTCTCCACGACGGGCATCGAGCGATGGCCCGGATCGGGGCCCGGATCACCGGGCTCCCCGTGGCCTACGAACTCTCGATCCGCAACGTCGAGAAGCCGGCGCTCGACTTTCTCGAGATCGCGGCGCGGGCAGAAAGCTTTCCGGGCGCGGAGGCCTGGCTGACGTCGGCGCCGACGTTCGTCGAGAAACTCGCCCTGTTTCCCGGCGCACCGTTCCTGGTCGGCGCCGACACGTTCGTGCGTCTGGGGAATCCGCGCTACTACGGCGGCTCGACCGACCGCGCGGCTGCGGCCGTGGCGCGGATCGCCGTTGAATCCGGGGGGCTGATCGTGTTCGGTCGCGTCCGCGATGGACAGTTCACCGAACCGTCACAGCTCGAGGCACCGCACGCCCTGCGGGCGATCGCCC
The DNA here is from genome assembly GCA_903949225.1 of uncultured Planctomycetaceae bacterium. Taxonomy (GTDB): domain Bacteria; phylum Planctomycetota; class Planctomycetia; order Pirellulales; family UBA1268; genus QWOP01. The sequence continues at coordinate 2,896 of CAJAYZ010000442.1, read as the reverse complement.
GGTTCGTGACGGAGGAGGAGTTTCGCCGAGACATATCGAGCACGAGCCTCCGGCAAGCCAGCGAACCGGTGACAGAGTGACGCGTGGCCGACGCGTTAGCCGCGGCCCCCGGGAGCATCGCCGCGGGCCAACCGTCGGCGACGCGCGGCGAGCATCACGTTCCAGAATCCGAGGAAGCCGACGACGCAGGCGAAGACGATGATCGGGCGACGAATGTCGTGATTGAAGGTCCAGGATCCTGCGGCGAGGATCGATCCCCAGACGAGGACGGCGACCATGATCCAGCGAAGGATCTTCTCGGGCGTGGCGGTTGGGGAAGACGGTGTCATGAGCTCACTATAGGCCCATGCCCGGCGGCCGCCGATGCCGCCCCGCCCACCGCGCAAAAAAAAGGCCCCCGGAACGGTCCAGATCCCAGGGGGGCGGGGAACCTGAACCGTTTCCGGGAGCGATTGGACGGAGCGTGTGTTGCGGGGGCCCTTGTCTCGCGGCGACCGTGTTTCCAACCCCTCGTCAACCTCAAAGCTGGGCGGACAGTACGGGAGCGATTTTCAGGGGTCAAGGCCTCTTCGAGCAACAACGTCGAGAATCTTTGGGGCTCGTCGGAAACGCTGGAATCCCTGGATTTCTGCGGGTTTCCACAGGGGTCCAGGCAACCGGTGGGACCACCGGCGCGGTCTGGGGGGAAAGGGGTATGCTCTCGCGACGCGGTTCGGGGCTCGAGTTTCCCCACGCGGCTCCTCTTTTAAGCCCCAACAGGTCGACCATGGCCACATCCCCACAGTCGATTGCCCTTCCCACGCCCGGTGCCGGCGCCCCTCCGACCGCAGAAGCCTGGCGGCAGACATTCTCGGCTGGGCTGCGCTATGAGGAGTTTCTCGATCGTCACGCAACGCCCGACCAGCGATTGCGCTGGCAAGGGGTCCACGGCCGCGTGGTCATCTCCGCCGACGAGCAGCGGATCCTCGGAGGATTTGTCCGCCGGATGCCGGTGCTCGTCCTCGCCGGAGCATGGTGTGGAGACTGCGTGAACCAGTGCCCGATCTTCCCCCACTTCGCCGCCGCTGCTCCGGCAATCGACTTGAAGTTCCTCGACCGTGACGCCCGCCCCGACATCGCCGCCCATCTCAAGGTCTGCGGTGGCCAACGGGTGCCAACGCTCGCGTTCTTCAGCGAGGACTTCACCCCTGTCCTCATCTATGGCGACCGGACGCTTTCGGCCTACCGGGCAGCGGCCGCTTCCCAACTCGGTAGCACCTGCCAGACCGGGATCGTTCCCCCGGCCGCCGAAGCGCTTGCCGCGGTCACCGCCGACTGGCTCCGCGAGTTCGAGCGCGTGCAGTTGATCCTGCGACTGTCCGGCCGTCTCCGCCAACTCCACGGCGATTGACCTTTCCAGCCGTCCGCGGGGGAGACCATCGAGCCCTCCTGCCTGGCTGGTCCGCGAATCCATGCCTCCACTTGCGCCCCCTCTGGCCACCCACCCATGACGACCCGCGAACGTTGGACGGTCTATCCTCTCCTCTTCCTGGCGATTGGCCTGGCGATGCGGGCGCAGTCCGGAGCCCCCGATCTCGATGGGCGCGTGCGCGTTGAGGTGCTCGATGCGGCGAGCGTCTTCTGTCGTGAACTGCGAGTCGAATCGGCCGACGGGCCGACGCTCGTCCACCTCGGCCGCGTCAAAGGGGGCGGCGGGGGTAGGATCGAGATCCGTGATTCCAGAGGGAATGACTCGGTCGCCGTCGGCACCCGCCCCGGGCGCAGGGAAGGGGGCGTGGAGTTCTTCGATTTCGACGGCGCCGAATCGGCACGACTGACAGCCGCCGGCCTCGACGAACCGCCCCCGGACGAGTCGGCGGTCGAGGAAACCGTTGAGCAGGCGCCAGATTCCACGGCCAGCGAACGCCGCAAGGATCAGATCACGCCCTGAAATGTCTTGGCGGTCGAGGATGGCGATGGCCCTAAGCGGTGCACTGGATTCCCAGGGCGTTTCTCCAGCGATCCTCCGACTCGACCTCGCTGAAGCCTTCGATCCCCGAGTCGTTGTACTCGGCTCGGCGAATACCCAAGAAACCGGCCTCGCTTAGTTCTTTGGCAAGTCCAGAGTAGTCCCACAACCAGAGGTGATGGGAGTTGCCGAATGCGTGACGAATCAGCGCCATGCCACCGCGCGGTCGAGACGTCATCCCCATGAGCGAGTCGCGAATGAATGTGACTCCCCGATCGTCGGCGGTCGACTGCTGGTAACTGTGGATGAGTTGCTCGAGATCTGGCAGCACGATCCGAAAGACTCCACCCGTCGCCAACAGCCTATGGCTGTTCCGGAGCGATTTGCGAAGATCATCCAGCGTCAGATGCTCCAAGACGTGCGAACAATACAGCAGTTCGGCACTTCCGGCTGGCCTCGGGAGGCCTGTGACAATGTCGCCGTACAGCACGCCCTCCGGGAACCGTCCGTGAGGCCCCCCACTAAAGAAACGGCCGAACACCGGGAGGCGCTCGAGGCGAAGTTGGGGACTGCAGTCGTAATTCACCCACCCGGATGGGCAACTTAACCCGCAGCCGTACTGAACAAATCCACGGTTTGGCATCGAGGTCCCGGTCATTGTCACGGTCGCTCCGGATGGAAATGGTCAAGGGGATCACCGGTCCTTCCGGCATTGTGGCGACCGCCGGCAACAGTCGTCACTGGAGGCTCCCCCGGGAGGCGCGAACGGCTCCTGCGTCGGCTGCCCCGTGCGTTGCGGGAACACCGACCTCACAGCCTCAGCGGGGTATACCCCCCACCATTGGCAATGCATGCCAGCAAGTACGCCCGGCAGGACTCGAACCTGCAACCCTCGGTTCCGAAGACCGATGCTCTATCCATTGAGCTACGGGCGCGTGACTTGAAATG
>CAJAYZ010000441.1 GCA_903949225.1 uncultured Planctomycetaceae bacterium | reverse complement strand
GCGGCCTGGAAAGCGGGTAGAGGGAATCGAACCCTCGTCTTTAGCTTGGAAGGCTATTGCTCTACCATTGAGCTACACCCGCATGCGTTCGTGCGAGCCGGTGATGAACCGAGCCTGCCCGCGTGTGCCTCTGCTGGATGGTCCCTGCTCGTTTGGGGTGTTTTTCGTGGTGGGTCTGAGGGTGGTGGGGCTGAAGAATCGGGGGGGACGAGACGCGTTACTGAAACGTCGGGCTCAAACAGACTTCTTTTTCGCTGGCTTCGTTTTAGCCTTTGCGGCCTGTTGATGCGATCTACTTCGGTGTCTGGTGTCGGTATTGGGGCATGGGTTTGGAAGTGGGAAGTGCAGGATTCGAACCTGCGAAGGCAGAGCCACTTGATTTACAGTCAAGCCCCTTTGACCGCTCGGGAAACTTCCCTCATGTGTTGGTGATATCGGTTCGGATCCAAATCTCCCCGAATCAAAACCTGCTGCGGGAGCGCCACCGCTTTTTTCGAACCGGCGCCACCATTTTCCTCGATCCGGCTCCGCTCCGGATCAGCCATTCCGAAGCGGGCAGAGCCCAAAACGACCGTCGAGTCGACGACCCAGACAAAGACCGACCCATTTCCTTCCCGTTGCGTTCGCAGCGGGATTGAAATGCTTCCGGACGACGCCTGCCACGATCGGACGAGCGCTCTCTCCTGGAATCCCTCCTGGAATTATGGAGTGAGCTAGCGGCGGGAGTTGAACCCGCAACCACCTGATTACAAATCAGGTACTCTGCCAATTGAGCTACGCTAGCCAGACCGTCCCGGGACGGGAAACACTTGAGTGTACGGATTCGGGAATCGCATGCAAGACGGCCCCTCGACACATCGGCCGGAGCCGAGATAGCGTGCTTGCAAGAAGGCAGAAAGGGGCTGAAAACCCGCTTTTGTCTCGTTTTTCATCCGAGCGTGACCGCCAGAATCGAGAGATCATCGGCGAGGTCGACCCCCCCGGCGAGGGCCCTGATCTGTTCCACAACGCTGTCGAGAGCCGTTGCCCGCCCCCCCGGTCGGGAGGCGAGTAGCTCTTGAAACCGGTCGAGCGTCCCCATCGAGCCGTCTGGCCGGGTGATCTCGAACGCTCCGTCGCTGAAGAGGTAGAGCGTCGATTCGGGAGGGACATCGACTTCCCGGGAAGAGAAGTCGAGCCCTTCGATGGCCCCAAGGAGGGGGTTCTCGGAGTCGAGAGTGGCTGGATTTTGGTTTGCGTCCGACCCCGGTTGGAAAAGGAGGGCGGGGGGGTGACCACCGCCTGCCCACCGGAGCGAGCGGCGTCGGCGGTCGTAAACGCCGTACCACATCGTGAAGAACATGTCGTTGTGCCGTTCCATGGGGAACGCCCGGTTGAGCGCCGTGAGGACGGCCCCCGGATTGCGGAAGTCGGTGTTCGGCAGCGACTCACCACGGACGGCGTTGAGGGCCGACACGCTGAGGAGGGCCGCGCCGACCCCGTGGCCGCAGACGTCGAGGAGGTAGATCGCGACATGGTCGTCGTCGAGGCGATGGTAGCCGAAGGCGTCGCCCCCCAGGTCGGCCGAGGGGATGAACCGCCAGTCGGCGCGGATTCCGGTCAGGTCTCCCGGGGGGGGGAGGAGCGAGCGCACGTAGCGGGCGGCGCTGGCGAGGTCCTCGGCAAGCACCGCGCGACTGATCCGCAGCTCTTCGAAGGCCAGGTTCCGTTCGAGCAGGGCGATGTAGCCCCGGGAGTGATGGCGGAGGCGGGCGACGAGTTCGACCCGGTCGGGGAGCTTCACGAGATAGTCGTTGGCCCCGAGCGCGAACGCTTCGGCCTTCACCGCCGCTTCCTCTTTCGTCGACAGGACGATGATCGGCAGTTCCCGGAAGCGTTCATCGGCCCGCAGTTGGCGAAGGACCTCAAGCCCGTTGATCTCGGGCATCACCAGATCGAGGAGGACAACGGTCGGGGCCGTATCGGCAGCCACGGTGAGGGCCGAGCCCGGATCGCGGCAGTAATGGAAATCGAGGGCGTCCTCTCCGGACAGCATGCGTCGGATCGCCTCGCCGATGATCGGCTGGTCATCGACGAGCAGGACCACGCCGCGACGCGGAGTGGTCGCGGAGAGCGTGACGGGGGGGCGAAGGGGCTGAGGGACGTCCACGGCGTCGACTCGCTGAGCACGGACTCGGGGTGACGGGCAGCGCCCGTTCGGCCCGGGTGAGCCTACCAAAAAAGACGCTCGTCCCCGGCTCCGCTCCGGGGCGGCATGGGCTTCGACATCCGGTCGGCTGAATCGTGGCATACTACGAAAATCGGTGTTGGCGAGCCTCGCCGGAACGACTTCGGACGGCGGGGCATCAACGGGAGTCAGGGCACATGACGTTTTCCGGGGCGGCCGTACCGGTCGCCCAGCTGTTGGGAGCGCTCGAGGCCCAGGCCGCCTCGACCCACGCCTTCGTTTCGCTGCTGGTCGTCCTCCAACTCGCTGCCCCGGCCCTGACCCTCGTCCTCGTCGGTCTGCCGGCGCTGCTCGATCGACCCCTCGCGGAGCGGACCACCACCAGGCTCGTCGGCGGCGCCTTCACGCTCGCCTTCCTCGCGGGGCTTGTCACCCTGGCGGTGCTCGCGATGCGCGGCTTCGCTCCCGAGCAGGTCCACCTCGGCACCTGGTTTTC